>JAIVJE010000499.1 GCA_020200195.1 Acidobacteriota bacterium
GTTGTAGGTCATCCGGCCGCCTGATTCGCGGCCGTAGATCGACGCGATCATGATGATGACGCCGCCGCCGCGCTGCCGCATGTGCGTCACGGCGACGCGAGACGCGCGGACCGCGGGGAACAGCGTCTCGTCGAAGGCAGCCTGCCATTCGGCGTCGGTCGTCTCGAGCAGATCGGCGCCGGCAGCGCGCCCGACATTGTTGACGAGGATGTCGAGGCCGCCGAAGGTCTCGACGGTCCGATCGATCACCAGGCTCACCCCGGCAGCGGTGGATACATCGGCCTGCACGGCGGCGACCATGTTCGGGCGCCGGGCACTGGCCTCGACCTCGAGCGCGGCCTCGGCGAGCGACTCGGCCCCGCGCGCGCAGAGGCACACCCGGCACCCCTCGGTGACGAGGGCCCGCGCAGTCGCCAGCCCGAGCCCACGGCTCGAACCGGTCACGATGGCGATTTTGTCGGTGAGACCGAGATCCATGAAAAAAGCTGTCAGCTATGCTGTCAGCGATGAGCTCTCAGCTGTCAGCGCTCAGCTGTGAGCGACCGCTTTGAGCTGATGGCTGACCGCTGATGGCTGAAAGCTTCAGTTCACTCGCCCCCCGCTCAAATCGTTGAGTCTCCAGTCGAACGGATGATACGTCACCTTGAACCGGTTCATTTGGAGGAACTCCCGCTCGAGAGGCAGGAGGTGCGGCATGATGAACGCCACCAGCGCGCGCTCGATCGGCGATCGCTCGGCGAACGTGCCCGTCGCGCCCGGATCGTACTTCGCGATGAACTCGGCGTCGTGCCAGCTCAAAATCGGCGTCACGGAGACGACGCCCGCGGTACGGTCAACCTTCAGCATCGGCTGTTCGGTAACGAATTCCGCCTGCAATGCGTCGAGCTGTGACTTCATGCGCTCGGCGGTGTAGGCCTCGCTCCGCAGACGGCCGCTGCCGATCGCGCCGCGGCCGAGTGCCAGGTGCAGCCGGGGCTCCTTGAACTCAGGAATGACTGTCTTCTCGATCTCGTCGAGCGTCAGGGTCCGCCCCGCTGCGCGGTGCGGGATCCGGTCGAACGCGCCGGGAATCTGCCGGATGCTCGTCGCGGGGTACTCCGCGCTGCGTCCTCGAATCGGGTAGTTGCTGATGACGGTCTGCAGCACGAAGACGTTGTACGCGTTGACCCAGAACGCCATCTGCTGCTCGCGCGACCAACCCTCATATGTGGCGGCGGGTACGTTGAGCGATGCCGCATAGCGGTCCAACCGCCCGCGCTCGCCGCGCAGCGCGCGGTAGTACACGAGGCCGTCGCGCACGTTGATATCGAGGATCTGATCGAGCACGCGGTGGAACGAATCCGTCCCCGATGCGGGCGGCTGAGCGGCCGTGCGCGCGAACGACATGCACGAGATGGCAAGGATTGCGGCAATCGAAGCGGGACGACGCATGGAACAATCCTACCCGAAGCGCGAATGAACCGATTTACTTGACGCCCCGCGCCTCAGTAGGACTATGTTTCTTCAGGTTGAAACGGCCGCTCACGGGCGACTGAGGCGTGCTTTCAAGGGAGCCCTGATAGGGAACCCGCTGTGACGTACGATTCCTGCGACCGGTTCGTCGTGCCGAAGAGCGGCAGAGGTTCAGCCGACGCGTCACAAAAGGGGGTAGGCCGCAATGATATCGCGGCACTGGAAAGGGATCGCCAAGCCGGAGCGTGCTGACGATTACATTCACCATCTCAAGACGGGCACCTTCCCCCGGCTTGCGGGCATCCAAGGCTTCGTCCGCGCCTCCATCCTCAGGCGGGTCGTCGAGGGCGGTACTGAGTTTCAGATTGTCACGGTGTGGACGTCACTCGATGCCATCAAGGCATTCGCGGGGACGAATGCCGAGGTCGCCGTTGTGCCGGAACCTGTCCAGCGTCTGATGACCAGCTACGATTCCAGGGTCGTGCACTATGAGATTGCGGACACCTTTGAACGGCAGGATCCCACCTGAGCCCGGAGATCGGAGACGACTTATGCCTGTTCCCATACTCGCGCCGCCGCTGCGGCTCTTGCGGTCTTTCTCCTGCCGACGGCAGGCGCCGCGCAAACTGTCGACGAGATAGTGGCGCGGCACGTCGCGGCACGAGGCGGTGCGGAGAAGCTGAACGCGATTCAGACGATCAAACTCACGCGCACGGTCGCGACGCCGTTCACCGACATCAAGGTCATCATCTACAGAAAGCGCCCGCAGTTTGTTTCGCGCCGAACAGGGACCTGCGGCCGGCGGCGCCGCGCGCGCAGGAGTGAGTGCCGGACGGGCACTCATCACGAGCGATACGCGGCGATGATCGCATCGGCCGCGCGGTCCACATCCGCGTCGTCAGTGCGCCAGTTCGAGATCGAAATCCGCATCGCGGGCGCGCCCGCCCACGAGGTCCCACCGCACCAGCAGACCCCACCGGACTGAACCTCTGAGATGACCCGCGGCGTGACGTTCGCCCCGGCGGAATCCTCACAGCGAACGAGGACCTGGTTCAATACCACCTCGTTGAGGACCTGGAGGTTCGCATTCCGAAGCCGGTCAGCAATGCGGCTGGCAAGCCGGCAACTGCGTTCAACCAGATCGGCGACGCCCCGCCGGCCGAGCGTGCGCAGGACGGCGTAAATCGGCACCGCACGGGCGCGGCGCGACGCTTCGGGAGTCCAGTCCTGACCGTCACGCTCCTCACCGGTCGCGCGCAGCAAGTACGCGGCGGCCTGCCCCATTGCCGCACGATGCGCTGGCCCGTGACGAACGATGACCAGCCCGCTGTCGTAGGGAACGTTCAACCACTTGTGACCGTCGGTGGTCCACGAATCCGCACGTGCGGCGCCGGCTGCGAGGTACGCCCTGCCCGGCGCCGCGGCGGCCCAGAGTCCGAATGCGCCGTCCACGTGCAGCCACGCGCCGTGGCGCTGCGCCGCGTCGGCAATGCGTTCGAGAGGATCGAACGCTCCGGTATTGACGTTGCCGGCTTGCGCGCATACGATGCGCGGCCCGTCGGAGG
>JAIVJE010000299.1 GCA_020200195.1 Acidobacteriota bacterium
GCCGCGGCGCCACACGAACGTCCTCATGCACATCGCGGGGCATTTGAAGAAGCTGCTCGATCCAGCCTCGAAACGCGAGCTGCTCGAGTGCATCGACGAGTACCGGAGGGAGCTGGTGCCGCTCATCGTGCCGCTGACGCTGTTGCGCCACTACGTCCGGCTGCACGACGTGGAATACCTGGCCAATCAGACGTATCTCGAGCCACACCCCCGGGAGCTGATGCTTCGCAACCATGTCTGATCTTCGCGGAACCGCGATGTACCGTAGCGTGCCGGTGATTCGCATCGGGCGGCCTGACACCGGTGCGCTCGATGCAGCGGCGACCGAGGAGCCGCTGGAGGTTCGTCTTCACGGCAAACCGTTCGCGGTGATCATGCGGACACCCGGAGCCGACCGGGAGCTGGCGGCCGGCTTTCTGCTTTCCGAAGGCATCCTGCGCACGCCGTACGATCTGGGGGCCGTTGAGCACTGCCGGCACCCGCACCATCCCGAGGCGCACAACATCGTCGACGTGTATCTGCTGGGTGATGCGGCAAGATCGTTGGACCACTATCTGACCGAACGCCGAAACATCCTGACGGCGTCCTCGTGTGGCCTCTGTGGCCGCGTCGCGATCGATTCCTTGCGTGTATGCGCCGAACCACTGCAACCGCGCTGGACCGTCTCGGCCCAAATCGCCGCGTCGCTGCCGGATCGACTTCGTGCGCGCCAGATTGCCTTCGATGAAACGGGTGGCTTGCACGGAGCCGCATTGTTCGATCGCGACGGCACCTGCGAGGGGGCTGCCGAGGACGTCGGACGTCACAATGCGGTCGACAAGGTCGTGGGCGCGATGCTGCTCGCGGAGCGTGTGCCGATTGCCGACGCCGCGCTCGCGGTCAGCGGGCGTGCGTCGTTCGAGATTGTGCAGAAAGCGTGGTTGGCCGGTATCCCACTCGTCTGCGCCGTGTCCGCGCCTTCCAGTCTCGCCATCGAGCTTGCCGAGGAAGCGGGCATCACACTGCTCGGATTCGTCCGAGAAGGAGGATTCAATATCTACTCGCACCCCGGCCGTATCCAACGAATGTAGAACTGAACTACCCACACCCTGTCTGCTGCTGAGCCAGCCAGCGTCTACAGCTCACTCAGTTTTTGTAAATTCTCCGAAACGCTGACGTTCGGTGAGCTTTCACAGCCGAGCCTCAATGGCACTCCCGTTGCTCAACAGAGCTCGGGGACGATGCGACGATGGATGCTGGTCAGCGGCGTGCTGTTGATGGCGATGATCGCCGGATATGGCGCTTTCCGCGCCGCCGCGTTCACGTTCTCGATTGTCGGTGACCTGGACACTGCCGCATCGCTCAGCGAATTCGGTCCCCGTGCGCAGGCAACCCTCGCGTTCGACCGTGGCGGCCGCCCTGCCTTTTCATTCTTCGTCGAACAGCGCATCGACGTGCCGTTGAAGAGCGTGTCGCCGCACATGATCGACGCCCGGCCTGGCGAAACTTCAAAGCCGACCGCATCGTTGAGGGCGGCAGCACGGTGACGCAGCAGCTCGCGCGCGCCGCCCAGTTGTCGCGCACGCGGACATACGAGCGGAAGATGCGGGAAGTGCTTTTGGCCGCGACGCTCGAAGAGCGGTATTCGAAGGACCAGATTCTCGAACACTACTTGAACACGGTGTACTTCGGCGAAGGCTACTACGGTGTCGAAGCCGCCGCGCGCGGCTATTTTGGCAAGTCGGCATCTGGGCTCAATTCGGCCGAGGGAGCATTGCTCGCCGCGCTCGTGCGCTCACCATCCCGGGATACACCTTGCGTGTCGCCGACACGCGCGCTGTCGCGGCGCAACCTGGTGCTGCGGCTCATGCGACAACAGGGACGCATCAGCGACGAGGCGTACGAGACCGCGCAGCGCACGCACATCCCGGGCCGTTCTCACCAGACGGCGCTGAGCGCCTCGACGACCGACGGCACCGGCATGTACTTTCAGGAAGAGCTGAGGCGTCAGCTGTTCTCCATGTTCGGCGCGGAGCGTGTGCTGCGCGGCGGCCTGCGCGTGTACACCACATACGATCCGGCCATGCAGCGGGCGGCGGAACAGGCGATCGCCACGCGCATTGCGCAGATCATCAAAATAAGACCCCGTGCCCGTGACCTGCAGGCCAGCCTCGTTGCCATGGATCCCGGGTCTGGCGACGTCCTGGCGCTGGTCGGCGGGCGTGACTTCAGTGCGAGCAGCTTCAATCGGGCCACGCAGGCCCGCCGGCAGGCAGGATCCGCGTTCAAGCCGATCATCTACGCCGCCGCGCTCGAGCGCGGGTATGCGCCAGGGTCCATGCTGCGGGGGCTCGACACGCCGATTCAGGACGTCGGGGGCGCGTGGCTGCCCGGCGGGGAACACGAGCGGTCGGAGTACACGCTCCGACGCGCGCTCAAAGTGTCCAGCAATCGCGCCGCCGCGCAGCTTCTGCAGCAGGTTGGCGTCAGCACCGCTGTGTATTACGCGCATCGGCTCGGGATTGACTCCGAGCTGCCGATGGTGCCGTCGCTGGCGCTGGGGACGGGGGAAGTCACGCTGCTGGAGCTGACGACCGCGTACAGCGCGTTCGCGAATCAGGGGATGGTTGCGCCACCACGGCTGATCAGGCGCGTGGAGGATCTGTCAGGCACGGCGATCTATATCGCGCCGGAAACGCACGCGAGGGCGATCAGCCCCGCGACAGCGTATCTGATGTCGAGCATGTTGTCGGACGTCGTGTCGAGCGGCACCGCCACGGGCGCACGCGCGGCCGGGTTCAGGCTTCCGGCCGCAGGAAAGACCGGCACGACCGATGACTATGCCGACGCATGGTTCGTCGGGTATACCCCGCATCTCATCGCCGGCGTCTGGTTCGGCCTCGATCATCCGGCGCCAATCATGCGCGGAGGATTCGGAGGCGTCGTCGCGGTACCCGCCTGGGCGCAATTCATGCGAAAGGCGACCGAGGGAGCCAAGCCCGACTGGTACGCGATGCCGGAAGGCATCGAGAAAGTCGCGATCTGCCGCCTGAGCGGCGCGCGCGCGACCGAGGCATGCCGGAATCCGCCGCCCCCGCCACCAACGTTCGGGGATGTGTTGGTGTCGATCGGCGTGGTCGATGGTCAATCGGCGGAGGTGCAACCGTCCACGCTGCCGACACCAGTCGTGAGGCAGCGGCGCTGATTCAGGAATTCACTCGATAGGGTGAATTCCCCTCGTAGCCGTCAGCCGTCAGCCGTCAGCCGTCAGCTATCAGCTCTCAGCCGCTCGGAAGTACGACCGTCTAAACAGCTGAGAGCTGACAGCTGAGAGCTTACGCGCCCGTGACGGCAACCGCGCGGGCGATGAGCAGGATCGCCAGCACGGTGTTGGCGATATGTCCTGCCCAGCAGATCCGGCACTGATGGCCGTTCACGATCAAACTCCGTCCGAGAAATGCGCTCATCGCGACGGCCGGAACCGTCATGGCCGCGAGCAGCACCGGCGGCCACTGCAACAACAGCCCCATGACAAGAGCTGCATACAGAATGAGACCGAGCGACGCATTCGGCACGCCGAGCAGCGCGGAACGTGGACTCCGAAACAGCACGGCGCACCCGCCATGCTCCAACCGGCAGATCTCCGGGCCCGTCAGCCAGCCGGGTAGCACGCGATAGTGCCCGTACAGCGCCGCTCCGGACGCGGCCGCTCCAACCGCCAACGCAATCCAGATCACCGGTTCCACGCTGGTCACTCAGGCTGGCAGGACGGGCACCAGTAGGTGAGCCGCGCGTCGATGCCCTGTTTACGGATCCGGATGGGTGTCCCGCAGCGGCGGCAGGGCAGACGCGCGCGACCGTACACCCACAAGCGTTGACTCGGATCATCACGGCGCGTCGTCCGTCGATAACCCGTGTAGGTCGTCATCGATGGCAAGACGTCGCCGATGTTGGCTTTCAGGAAGCGATGTGCCGTGGTCACCAGACATCCGATCTGTTCGTCGCCGAGCGTGTGCACGGGCGTGAACGGGTTGACGCGGCAGGCGAACAGAACTTCCGACTTGTAGACGTTCCCTATTCCGGCGAGCACCCGCTGGTTGAGAAGCACGTCGGCCACGGGTGCTTCAGCGCGGGCGCGGATCCGCCGCACCGCTTCGGCTTCATCGAAGGTTTCCCCAAGAATGTCCGGACCGATCCGTCGCAGATCCGGATGCCGCGCCATCCCCTTGTCGTCGAGGAACTCCGCCACGGGGATGTTGAAACCGACCGCTTCGAATGCGGCAGTGGCGATGACGATGCGCATGTCGCGGCGGGAGCGACGCCAGGCCTCGCCCGGACGATAGATGTGCCAGCTCCCATTCATGCGCATGTGCGTGCGGAGCGTCAGCCCTCCCGAGAAACGCATGAGCACGTTCTTGCCGACAGATGTGACTCGCTCGATCTGCCGGCCGGTAAGCGGCGTGTCCTCGTGAACGCGCGTAAGGGCGGGCAGGACGGATTCGAACCTGGCAACCTCGTGGCCGGCCAGCGCGCGGTTCAGCGTGCGCGCGGCGCGGAATATGGTGTCGCCTTCAGGCACCGCCGCCTCCCCGCGCGAGCACGGCCGGTTCCGCGTGTTTCGCCGAGCCGATCGAAGGCGAGGGATGGCGTCGCATGTGGAAGCCCATCGCCGAAGGGTAGAACCCTGCCTCGGCGAGGAAGGCGGCGAGCGGATGCTCGGCGGCTGGGACGCTGTTAATCTCGCCGATCAACAGGCCGCCGCGCCCATCCTCGTCGCGAGCCAGCGCCGCAAGCCGCCGCGCCACCGCCCGTCCGACCATCGATCGCGAGGGTTCGTCTTCCGGCAGGAATGCGAGCAGATTCCGCGCCCCGCGACTGATGTACGCGCCAAGCGCTCCGTTCACGAGCAGGACGAGCGAACCGACAGTTCGCGTCGGACCGCGGCCAGCGTCCGCCGGGCGGTCCGGGGTTGCCGGCCATTTGAGGATCGTTCCATAAGGACTGGCTGGATCTGTCGCCGAGATCGACACGACCTCGGGCTCGTCCGGCGCGTCCTTCAGAGAGCGCAACAGATCAAGGGCGGGGGGCAGCGCGAACTGGGTTGCCCCAACGGCCGCGACGAAGTATCCGCGCCGGATTCGGCCGGCATCCTCCAGTGCTTTGAGGACGCTGTACACCGCGCTGAACCCGCCTCCGATCCCTTCGGCGGCGGCGACCTCCCGAGTAAGCACGCCGTACCTGGACAGCAGTTGCTCTGCGAGCGCCGCCGATCGCGCCGTCATCGAGACCGAAGCCGTGGCGCGCTCGTCGAGCAGGGACCAGCGGCCTTCCGCCGACGGCGGCGCGACCCGTCGGCTACGGAAGGTGCGACTGCCAGGCGGTCGACGCCGGCGCCGTTCCGGGGGGCGTGTAAAGGCGCGTAATGCGTGGAAGGTATCGTTCGTCACGAACCCATGCCACACCAGGTTCCACAGCGCATCGACCGTGTCACCCGGATAGCCTCCCCCCGCCGCCTCGTGCATCGTCGCGAAAAAAGAAGCGCCGTGCGCGCGGAGGTGATCGAGAATCGCCTGCTCACGCGGCGGCAGATCGACGTCCGACGCGGGCCGTCGGAGCCGGCCGAAGTGATCCGGCAGATACACCGCAAGTCGACCATCGCGTTCACCCAGCGGCTCCAGGCCGCACCAGATGACTTCACCCGCGGCGGTGAGGGCGTCGAGATCCGCGTGGTTGTAGCCTTCGACGCGCGCCGCGAGAATCTCGCTCTCGAAAATGGACGCGGGCAATGGCGCGCCCTGAAGCGTCTCGATCGCGTCGAGCAGCGCGTCGAGGCCGGCGCGTTTTCGCACGACGCCTTGCCAGGTGGTGACCAACCGGCCGAGGACCGCGGGGTCCACTGGCTCGACTTGCCTGCGCAGCTTCGCGAGCGATCGGCGCCGCACCGTCTGGAGCACGTCAGGGTCGCACCATTCGCGGCCAGAACCGCCCGGCCGGAACTCGCCTTCGAGCAACCGGCCAGCCACAGCCCCTTCCTTCAGGATGCCCTCGGCAGTCGCGCGACCCAGGCCGTATCGGACGCCGAACTCCGCGCTGGTGAACGGACCGTGGGTGCGGGCGTAGCGCCTCGCGAGGTCCAACCCGGCATTCGGAGATGATTCGAGCAATGACTCGGGCAGCCCCGGCGGAAGGGGTACGCCGAGAGCGTCACGATAACGTCCCGCGTATTCCACAGGGATTACCCGTGTCTGGCCGGCAATGGGAATGGTGATGGCGCGCCGCGCGCGGACCAGAGAAGCGACGGCTTCGGCTGCGTCGACACGGCTCCGCACCAATAGCTCGTCGATCGTGAGGTCGCCCAGGCGCAGGAGCAGATCGTGCACGCCATCGGTACTCTTCACCGGGTACCCGTCCGCGAGATGCTGGAGCTGGGCCTCTACCTCCGCAAGCGCGTCCGCATCGAGCAGCTCGCGCAATTCCGCCTCGCCGAGAAGCTCTTTCAGTTGTGACTGATCGATCGCAAGCGCCTGCGCGCGCCGTTCCGCCAGCGGCGCATCGCCGTCGTAGATGTAGTTTGCGACGTAACCGAACAGCAGCGCCGAGGCGAACGGAGACGGAATCGTCGAATCGACCGTCACCGCCTTGACCTCACGCCGCTCGATCCTGCGCAGCGTGTCCACGAGCGCGGGCATGTCGAAGACGTCGCGCAGGCATTCGCGGTACGCCTCGAGCAGCATCGGAAACGAGCCGTACCGGGCGGCAACTGCCAACAGATTCGCCGCGCGCTTCCTCTGCTGCCAGAGGGGACTGCGGCCACCGGGGCGGCGCTTGGGCAGCAGCAGCGCCCGGCCCGCAGCCTCGCGGAACTTCGCGGCGAACAGTGCGGTTCCACTGAGCTGCCGCAGCACGAGCGCCTCGACCTCCTCCGAGGCCGGCACCATTAGCCGTGGGTCGGGCGGCTCGTCGGTTTCCGGAAACCTCACCACGAACCCGTCATCGGTCCACATCGTCTCGACGTCGACGCCGGTCTCGGCCCGCGCCCGTTCGACGACCGCCATCGCCCACGGCGCGTGGATCCGCCCGCCGAACGGCGACAGCACGCAGATGCGCCAGTCTCCCAATTCGTCGCGGCACCGCTCGATCAGGATCGTGCGGTCGTCGGGGACGACGCCGGCGGCCGCCGACTGATCGGAGAGATATCGCAACAGGTTCTCTGCCGCCTGTGGATCGAGATCGTGGTGGGTCACGAGCCGCTGAATGGCGCTCGCCGGCGGCATGTGCCGCAGCGATCGCACCATTTCACCGATATTGCGTCCCAGCTCCAGTGGCCGGCCCGCAGCGTCCGCTTTCCAGAACGGCATCTTTCCAGGTTCTCCTGGAGCGGGCGACACGATGACGCGGTCGTGGGTGATGTCCTCGATGCGCCACGACGAGGCGCCGAGCAGAAACGTCTCGCCCACGCGGCACTCGAATACCATCTCTTCGTCGAGCTCGCCGACACGGGCGCCAGGCCCGCGTTCGCCTGACAGGAAGACGCCGTACAGCCCCCGGTCAGGAATGGTGCCACCGTTGATCACGGCGACGCGTTTCGCGCTCTCACGCGCCGTCAGTGTGCCCTCGAGGCGATCCCACGTCAGGCGCGGACGCAGATCGGCGAAATCGTCCGATGGATAGCGGCCTGAGAGCATGTCGAGGACGCCCTCGAACACGCCCGGGCTGAGATCGACGTACGGAGCGGCGCCGCGGACCACCCTGAACAGACTGTCCACGTTCCATTCGTCCATGGCGACCATCGCCACGATCTGCTGGGACAGGACGTCGAGCGGGTTACGCGGATAACGGCTCGATTCGATGCGCGCCTCGTGCATGGCGCGCGTGACGGCGGCGCAGGCAACGAGATCTCCTCGGAACTTCGGCACGATGATGCCGCGGCTGGCGGCGCCGATGGTATGGCCTGCGCGGCCGATTCTCTGCATCCCGCTCGCAACCGATGGCGGCGCCTCGATCTGGACGACGAGGTCGATGGCGCCCATGTCGATGCCCAGCTCGAGGGAGGAGGTCGCAACGAGCCCGCGAATCTGACCGGCCTTGAGCCGATCCTCGACTTCGATCCGCTGGGGACGCGCGAGCGATCCGTGGTGCGATCGCACGAGCACCTCGCCGGCGAGCTCGTTGAGCGCCGACGCGAGCCGCTCGGCGACGCGGCGGCTGTTGACAAAGATGAGCGTCGATTGATGCGCGCGGACGAGCTCGAGCAGACGGGGATGAATCGCCGTCCAGATGGAAGTGCGCACCGGGCTCTGAGAGGCGGGTCCGCTCGGAATCTCTCCGCGTTGACCGACCTTGGCCATGTCCTCGACCGGCACTTCGATCCGGAGTTCCAGCCGCTTTTTTTCCAAGGTGTCGACGATCGTCACCTCGCGATACTCGGTTGCCGCCGGCCGCTCGGTGGTGAACTCGTCGTGAATCGCCTGTTGCGGCTGTTCGTCTCGCCTTTTCCCTCTTCCCTCTTCCCTTGTCCCTTGTCCCTTGTCCCTTTCCCGTTGTCCCTTGTCCCTTTTCCCTTGTCCCTTTTGTTGCGCGCTGCCGCCAAGGAACCGCGCGACCTCGTCGAGCGGCCTTTGCGTGGCGGACAATCCGATCCGTTGCAGGCGCCAGTTCGGGTTCGGCTGGTCCGCGGCTGCCGCCGTCAGCGTATCGGCCGAGATCCTGGTGAGCTCTTCGAGCCGTTCGAGTGACAGCGCAAGGTGCGCGCCTCGTTTGGTCGGCACCAACGCGTGAATCTCATCGATGATGACGGTGTCGATCGAGCGGAGCGCCTCGCGCGCGTTCGACGTGAGCAGCAGGTACAGAGACTCCGGGGTGGTGATCAGGATGTCCGCGGGTTCACGCAGAAACCGCGCCCGCTCGGCCGCTGGCGTGTCGCCCGTGCGGACGGCAATCGCGGGCGCGTGATAGGCGACCCCCAGCGCCGCGGCGCGGTGCGCGATACCGGCGAGGGGCGCCCGGAGGTTACGTTCGATGTCGACGGCGAGCGCTTTGAGCGGCGAGACGTACAACACCCGGCACCGCCGCTGGGGAGCCGGCACGGGGTCGAACATGAGGCGGTGGATACACCAGAGGAACGCCGTCAGCGTCTTGCCGCTACCCGTCGGCGCAAGGATGAGCGTCGAGTCTCCTCGCGCGATCGCCGGCCACCCTTGGGACTGCGGCGGCGTCGGCGCGGCGAACGACGCACGGAACCATTCCGCTACGGCCGGATGAAAGAGCCGAAGGACCTTCGCGCGAGCGGACACCTCTCTATTCTAGTAAAGGCTGTTTGGCATTTACGGCGGCTGCCCCGATGAGGCATATTAAAAGAATCGGGTGATCGCCGATCGGCGATCGGGTGATCGAGTAATCGGCAATTACGATCGAATTTATGGGTGATTCCGGAGAAGGCCTGGTCGACGCGGAGGCGCGCATCCAGGAGCGCATCGAAGAGCGGGAAGCGGAGCGCAAGCGCCGCACGGCAGGTGGCAAACCGGCGATCGATCCGGAGCGCGTCCGGACGCTCGAGTCGCTGCGGCTCGCCAAAGCCGAGCTCGAACGGCAGGCATCGGCAACCGTCCACCCCGTCCGCAAACAGCAGATTCAGGCCGCGATCGCGGAAATCGACAAGCGCGTCGCCGCCCAGTAGCCGCGGATCGGCACGGATTCCCGTTCTACGAGACGCGGATTACGGCAGATTCCTTTCTCTCTCAAAAAAGAAATCGGTAGGAATCCGCGGAAATCCCGCGTCCCGTTTGGAAGAGGATCCGTAGGAATCCGCCGCGTATCCGCGTCCGTTTGGAAGAAGGAATCCGTAGAAATCCGCGAGCATCAGCGTCCCGTGGAGAAGAGGATCCGCGGAAATCCGCGCTACAGGCCGCCCGTGGCCGCCGTGACCAGATGTCCAAACGCCATCGGTGACGGCGGCCGACGATCGGCGTCGAGCTCCAACGCGGCGCGGATCGCGCGTTCAACCGCTGGCCGGGCCGTCGAGGGCGCCATCGGCGGAACGCCGCGGGCCTGCGCCAGAACCACTTCGGCCAGCGACCCTCGGCCGAACGGCAATTCCCCCGAGAGCATCTCGTACGCGATGACGCCAAGGCTGCAGACGTCGGTCCTGCCATCGGGCGGTGCGCCCCGAAGCTGCTCGGGCGCCATGTAGGCAGGGGTCCCGATGATCATGCCTTCCACCGTGCTGATGGAACCGGTGTCGGCTGCGGTCGTCTGCTCGTCGCGTGGCTCGTCCGTGATGACCTTGGCGACGCCGAAGTCGAGGACTTTGGCCTCAACCTCCCCTCCGGGCAACAGGATGTTCTCCGGCTTCAGGTCGCGGTGAAGCACACCCTCGCGGTGTGCCGCCTCGATGGCCGCGCACACGGTTGACAGAATCCGCGCCGCGCGGTCGGGATCGATTCGACCTTCACGAAGCAGCACGCGGCGGAGATCCTCCCCGCGTACGAGTTCCATTACCAGATAGGCGCCGGCGTCGGCGAACGTACCGTAGTCGTAGACCGCCACGATGGCGGGGTGCTGGAGCCGCGCAACGATCTGCGCTTCGCGGCGGAAACGGCGGCGCGCCTCGGCATCACCCAGCAGTTCCGCGCGCACGACCTTCAACGCGATCAGGCGATCCAGCCGCATGTCACGGGCCCGGTAGACGGCGCCCATTCCCCCGCGTCCGAGGAGCTGCTCAATCCGGTATTTGCCGTCGACGACGCGGGGCACTGACGGGACCAGTTGCATGGGTGCACCGTCGGCCGGACACCGCAATATGGCTCCCTCTTCGCAACGGCCGCAGCGTGTGCACTCGGCCAGCGGCTGGGCGGCTGGCGCCAGTGCCTGCGTGGTTGCGCTTGGGGTCGTGCCTCGCGACTCGGCCTGCCGCCGGAGGCGGGCGACGTCGAACCCCAGGCCCATCTGGGCGCCGATGCTGGCCAGCAGCTGGCGGTCTTCCGTGGTGTACGCCTCCTCGGACCGGCGCTCGCCCAAGGCGATCACCGCGATGAGGGCGCGGTCTTCACCGAGCACTGGCACAAGCAAGACAGCGCCCGTGCAGGCGAGCCACTCCTGCTCGTCGGCCGGCAGCCGTCGCACCGGCGACCGCGGGTCCAGCGGGAAAATCTCGAGGGGTTCCTCCGACCACCGCAGCATCGCGACCAGGCCGCCGTCGAGCCGCAAAGTCTCCGCGCTGCCATGGAGGACCGTGACCGGTGTCAGCAGACCTTCGTCGATGCCCGCGACGAGTATGGAAATGCTTTCGGGGTGCAGCGCCTCGTCTATTTGAGTGACCACCATTGACGACAGATCGGATGGATCCGTCTCGAAACGGACGCGGCTGGCCAGCGAGAGAAGGATCGTTCGCGCGTCGTACTCTTCACGGAAGAACCGCTGGTCCAGCCACAGCCGCGCGCGGTCCCGGAACGTGAAGGCCGCAATGGACGCGGGAATCAGCAGCAGGAACACGCCGGCGCCGCTGGTCACGACGTGGCGGATGCTCTGATCCCGCTGCACGACCAGCAACACGGCCAGGACCGCGAGCGGCAGCGCACCGAGGATCGTGAGTGTCCGGCTGGCCAGCGCATACTGCAGGCTCCGCCGCAGCACCACGCGTGGGCCGAGAACTCGTTCGACGCCAACCGCGTACACCAACCCGAACGCGGGAAGCAGTACCAGGCCCTGCAGACAGACCGACAGCGCATAAGGATAGGGCGGCAGCGCAACGCCCGCGAGGTCCGCGACGATTGGGAGGCCGTCCTTGAGTGCGTAGGCCGCCACTCCAGGGACCGCCGTGTAGACCGCCATCCGGATCCGCCGACGTTCGTTGGCGTCATGGTTGAAGCGGTAGCGATACACACCCTCGGCAATCGCGGCAAGGTTGATCGCCAGCGCCGCGGCAAATGACGCGTAATACACCGCGGGATGTGCCGCGTCCCAGACGGCCGCCCCACGCGCGGCTTCGACACCTGACAAGTACAGCGCGGTCATCAGCCCCAGCACGATCATCGGAGCCGCCGTGAGGAATGGCACCGCATGCAGCCAGCGATGGCGGGCGAGCAGTGGGGAAGGGGTAGGGAAGTAGCCAATCGCCAGCGCGATAATCGGGAAGGCGAGCGGTGTCGCCATCCAGGCGAAGACGGTCATGACGGTCGGCAGCGGCAGCGCGCCCTCGGCGCCGAGCAGCGGGCCGCCGCCTCCGACCGCGCTCAAGGCCAGCGCCAGGACGGACAGCGCCGCGGTGGGATCGCTGCTGCGCAACAGCAGCAGCATCATGGCGCCGCCGGTGAACACCAGGATCTGCATGATCATGCCGACGTGCCGCCTGGCCCACTCCGGCGCCGCAGTGGATCTCCAGGCTGTCAGCCGCGGCAGCGTCAGCACGCGAGGCGCCACGCCCTCACGCGACAGTGTCCAGGTGAGCGGGTCCGTGATCCCGAGCCAGTACGTGGAACGCCATGCAGCGAGCCGCCCGGCAGAATCTGTGGAATCGAGATGTGAAAGGTCGACGGCCGCGCCGTCGCCGCGCCGCAGCGCCAGGACTCGATCGCCCGGCAGGACCGGCCCACCCGGGGCTTGCGCCGCTGGACTCGAAGGCTCGATGCTGACGACGTGCGCCGGCTCACCAGCGTGCCGGACGACGTCGGGCGGACGGGCTATCAGTGGACGCTGCCGGACGGTTGGATCCCCGGCAAGCACGATGCCGTCACCCGCTGGCCAGAGATGCGGTCGGACCACCCCGATCTGGAGCACGGCGTAGACCACCGACAGCGCGATGACCGCCACGACACCCCACACGTATCGCGGAAGCGCTTCCAGGCTGATGCGATTGCCCCGGACGGCTCGAGCCATGTCCGGGGCTATTGTAGCGGCGGAGGTGAAATGGGTGTGGGGCTACGCGCGGGCGCCGGCTTTGTCGAGCAGCGCCTTGATCTCGTCGGCTTCGAGCGATTCGTTGGCCAGCAGCTCGTCGGCCATCAGCCGCACTGCCTCGCGATTGCGCTCGATGACCCAGCGAGCGTGGTCGTAGCCGCCCATGACGATCCGGCGGATCTCATCGTCCACGCGCTGCGCGGTCGATTCGCTGACGGCATGGGCTCGGTCGTTTTCGTAGGCGTTGCCGGGTTTCCGGTAGGCGAGCGGGCCGAGCTCCGACATGCCCCACTCGCACACCATGTGCTGCGCGATGTCCGTTGCACGCTCGATATCGTTCGAGGCGCCGCTCGTCATGTGGTTCATGAAGAGCTCCTCGGCGACGCGTCCGCCCATCAGCACGGCGACCTGCGTCTCGAGGTACTCCTTCGTGTAGGTGTGGCGATCGGCCTCGGGCAGCTGCATCGTGACACCCATCGCGCGGCCGCGCGGGATGATTGTCACCTTGTGCAGCGGGTCCGCCTTGGGGAGCAGCGCGGCGACGACCGCGTGTCCGGCCTCGTGGTAGGCGCAGTTGACGCGATCCAGTTCCGTGAGCGTGATGGACCGGCGCTCGACGCCCATGAGGACCTTGTCGCGTGCCTCCTGGAGGTCCGGGTCGGTCACTGTGTGACGACCGGCACGCGCCGCGAACAGCGCCGCCTCGTTCACCAGATTCGCCAGGTCGGCACCGGAGAAGCCGGGTGTCCCCCGCGCAATCGTGCGCAGATCGACCGACGTTTCCATCGCGATCTTCCGCGCGTGGACTCGGAGGATCGCCTCGCGTCCCTTGATGTCCGGGTTACTGACGGTCACTTGCCGGTCGAAGCGGCCGGGTCTCAGCAGGGCCGGATCGAGGATGTCGGGGCGATTCGTCGCGGCGACCACCACGATGCCCTGATGCGGTTCGAAACCGTCCATTTCGACGAGGAGCTGATTCAACGTCTGCTCCCGCTCTTCATGGCTCAGCGAGCTGCCGCCGCGGCTGCGGCCGACCGCGTCGAGTTCGTCGATGAAGATGATGCAGGAAGGGTGGCGGCGCGCTTCTTTGAACAGGCGGCGGACTCGTGACGCGCCGACGCCCGCGTACATCTCGACGAAGTCCGATCCGCTCGCGAACAGGAACGGCACCCCGGCCTCGCCCGCGATGGAGCGCGCCAGCAGCGTCTTGCCGGTGCCCGGAGGGCCGATTAGCAGGACCCCCTTCGGGATCCGTCCGCCGATCGCCGAGAAGCGTGCGGGCTGTCGCAGGAAATCGACGATCTCCTTGACTTCGTCCTTGGCGCACCGTGTGGGCCTTGCTGCCGTCACGCAGCCCGACGTCGATCGCGCGATCGCGGAAGGTGACTTCCGTGACTTTTCCCGCGTCGACCTGGCGAAGGAATTCGGAAAAAGCGATGGCAGGGGGCGAACTCGCCCGAGTCAGCAGGTACAGCCCGGTGGTTCCGGCCGTCAGCACCAGAGCGGCGACGACAAGAATCAGAACACGCGGGCGGCGAAAGCGTGGTAATTCCACAGCATGGTCCCGTTTCGCGGCCGGACGCAGCACAACGCGAAAAGGCCTCGGTGGCGCCGTCGCCATCAGGGACACCTTCCGCCTGGAGCGCCGGGCGGCAGACTTAATAGGTTGAAAAAGGGCACTCCGCTGAGGATCGGAATGTATAGAGATTCTACACTGGTTGGAGGCCGTCTGTAAATAATGAATGACGTACGCGCGCCTCAGCCGTTAGAACCTCAGCCGTTTCGCGGCTCCGCCGGTCCGTTCTCAGTTCCGTTTGCCTGGAGTGTGCACTTTTACACGGCACTCGGGACAGTCGCCGCATTCCTTGGAACCCTGGCCGTTATCGACGGCCGCTACCGAACAGCGTTCGTGTGGATGATTGTCGCGACGCTGGTCGATGCCACGGACGGCATATTCGCGAGGATGGCCCGGGTCAAGGAGCTGCTGCCCGCCTTCGACGGCGCCCGTCTCGACGATATCGTCGATTACCTAACCTTCGTATTCCTGCCCGTGCTCCTCCTGTACCACGCTGGTCACCTTCCCGAGCGTTGGGGGATCCTGGTGGCATCCGCCGTGCTGGTGAGCAGCGGGTATGGCTTTGCCTCGAGTGACGCCAAAACGGACGACTACTTTTTCACCGGGTTTCCTTCTTACTGGAACATCGTGGCGCTGTATCTCCACGCGGCCGCGATGCCGCCACTCGTGAACGCCGCCGTTGTGTTGTTTCTGGTCGTGATGGTCTTCGTACGCATCGGGTACATCTATCCGTCGCGCACACCGATTCTCCAGGGACTCACTATCGCCCTCGGTCTCGTGTGGGGTGTCATGGTGGTCGCGATCGTCCAGGCCATGCCGAGCGTTCCGCGCCCGCTTCTCATCGGGTCGCTCTTCTTTCCCGTCTACTACATCGTGCTGTCCTGGTTTCTTCACGCGCGCCGCCAGCGCGCCCGTTCATGAAATTGCCGCGCCGCGTTCGCGATCGAATTGCCGCTGTTCTCTTCAGCGCGCTGATCGTCTTCACCGCGGTGGTGCTGACGTGGATTCTGCGCCAGGGATATGCGGTCCACCGCCTGACCCGTGGCGTCGGCGACACCTGGTTCCTGGCCGCCGACGGCCGCCAGTGGTTCAGAATGGACGAGCACCGGCAGGACGTACCGCTTTCCCGCATCCCCGCCGATCTGCAGCACGCCTTCGTCGCCGTCGAAGATCACCGCTTCTTCAGTCACCCGGGCGTCGATCCCATCGCGCTCGGCCGTGCCATCGTGCGCAACCTTCGCGAACCCGGCACGGTCGAGGGGGGCAGCACGCTGACGCAACAGCTCGCCCGCACGTTGTTTCTATCGAACCAGAAGAGCTACGTGCGCAAGATCCGCGAAGCTGTTCTGGCGGTCATGATCGACGCCAGGTTGAGCAAAGAACAAATCCTCGAGCTCTACCTCAATCGGATCTATCTGAGTGCGGGGGTTTACGGCGTCCAGACGATGTCCCAGCATCTGTTTGGCAAACCGGCACGCGACCTGAATCTCGCGGAATGTGCGCTCGTCGCCGGCCTTGCCCGCGCGCCGTCGGCGCTGTCCCCATGGTCGAACCTGGACGGCGCCATCGAGCGCAGCCATGTCGTGCTGTCGCGCATGCGCGCGGAGAGGTTCATCAACGAACAACAGGAGGCGGCGGCGAGGCGCACACGGATCCGGATACGTCCATACCCGGGCGCGAACGATCCGCGCGGCGGCTACGCGAAAGAGTTTCTCCGGCAGCAGTTTCGCGATCGGTTCGGAGGCGACCACCCGCCGGACTGGGAGGTGCAGACGACGTTCGTCCCAGAGTTGCAGGAGGCGGGCGAGCGGGCGGTCGGCGACGGGCTGCGGCAATTCAGCGACCCCGAGTTGCAGGCGGCGCTGGTGGCGGTCGATCCTCGGACCGGCAACATCCTGGCGTTGGTGGGCGGCCGCGACTTCCGCCGATCCCAGTTCAACCGTGCCACGCGCAGCCGTCGTCAGCCCGGCTCCGCGTTCAAGCCCCTTCTGTTTGCCGCGGCGCTCGAGCATGGATTCTCGCCGGTCAGCGTGCTGAGCGGGCTGACGACGATCAAGCCGCAGGGGCCGGATGAGTGGGCGCCGCGCAATGCGAGCGGCGACACGCCAGACAGCCTGACGCTGCGCGCCGCGTTGATCGAATCCAATAACCGGGCGGCCACTGCGCTCCAGCAGCGGATCGGCTCGCGTCCCGTGCTGCGCCTCGCGTCGGATGTCGGGCTCCGCGACATGCCCGACGTGCCTTCGCTGTCGCTCGGTACCGGCCTGGTGACGCCGCTCGACCTGACCGCGGCGTTCGCCGCGTTCCCCAACGGCGGGTTCGCGGTCCGGCCGCGCGCGATCGTGCACGTCATGGATGCCGACGGCGGCACCGCGCTCGACAATCCGGTGCGAAGCGAGCGGGTCATCTCCCCGGCGACGGCGTACCAGATGGTGTCGATGCTGACCGACGTCATCGATCGCGGCACCGGGGCGTCGGCGCGCACGTGGGGCGTCCGGATGCCGGCGGGGGGAAAGACCGGCACCACCGACGACTTCAAGGACGCCTGGTTTGTCGGCTTCACGTCCTCGATCGTCGTCGGCGTCTGGGTCGGGTTCGATCAGCCGAAGTCGATCGGTCGTAACGGGTACGGATCCCGTTATGCGCTGCCGATCTGGAGCGACTTCATACGCCGTTCGTCCAAACGACGCGCCGCGGCATCGTTCGTGATTCCGCCCGGTCTCAAGGATGAAGCGCTGTGCAGCGTGTCGTACCTGCGGCCGGTGGGCGGCTGCCCGACCTACACCGAGTACTTCAAAGAGACCGACCCGGTGCCCGGCAGGCTGTGTCCGCTGCACGAAGGGACGGTCAAACAGAAGGTGCGTCGCGCCGTCGAGGACTTCTTCTCGGGCCTCGGCCGGAAGCTGAAAGGGATTCTCAGATGACGCCGTACAAACGACGCATTAACTCCGCGTGGCGGCGCATGGCGGCCGCATAGACCTGATGCCGCCGGCGATCCGGCACAATCGTCCGTCCACGCGGAACGGGCAGATTCTCCACCCGACGGCCGCCCAGTCGTTCGAATCCAAGCGCCGCAGCGCCGCGGCTCGTCAGCTCGCGTTCAGCGCACATCTGAATCGGGCGATCGAGCACGTCGGCCAGGATCTGCGTCCATGCCGGCGACCGCTCCAGCGCGCCGCCGGCGGCAATCAGCTCTCGGATCCGCACGCAGGGTTGCATCTCCTCGAAGACTCGAGCAAAGCGGTACGCAACGGACTCGAGCGTAGCGCGCACGAGGTGTTCCGGACGAGTGGCGATCGACAACCCGGTCAATGCGCCTGACACATTAGCCAGATATTCGGGGCTGCGCGTGCCGGCCAGAAAGGGAAGCATCGTCAGGCCATGGGTATCTGCGCGCATCGCGTGTGCGCGGGCCAGGACATCGTCTGTTACGGTCAGCGTTCGCAACATCCAGTCACGGACATTGCCGCCGTTGCTCAAGGCGCCACCGAGCACGACACGGCTGCGATCCAGCCGGTACCGCCACAGTCCGAAGCGCGGCCGGATTCGATCCTGGGGCGACGGCCGCCAGAGCACGCGCAGCGCGCCGCTCGTTCCGATCATCAACGCGGCACGGCCACGCGT
>JAIVJE010000500.1 GCA_020200195.1 Acidobacteriota bacterium
GTCCATATCTACAACTACTACGACGGGAAGGTTGGCAACCCTGACCTGCCCGCCAAACTAGGGAAGGAACCAAAAAAGAGCGCTGTCAGCCCTCCCCAGACAGCAGCCTCGGTCGCGGTCGTTTCCCCCGTTCACATCGCTCTCGCGTGGAGTGCCGCAGGGGCACTGGCGCTCAACGTCGTGGTCCTGATGAAAGTCCTTTGGTTCAACCTTGTACCGTGGTCCGCTTTTCCGGCGGCCTTCATCTCGGTGCCACAGGTCAGCGTGCCGGTGCTGGCGGGCCTTGTGGGGCTGTTCGCGTATCAGTATTGGTGGCAAGGAAGCGGCGCGGACCTGCTCACGCTGCGCAGCCTCGTGCAGAATCGGAACCTACGCCTCAGCATCCCCAAACTCCTGGCGTTCTTTGCCTGCACAGCCGCGGCAGTCGTGCTGATCTGGCGCACGCCGCCTACCGTTCAGCTTTCCCTGACACCCCAGCCTATCGAAGCCGGCAGCGAGGGGTTCGACAAAAAGTTCCAGAACATCAATCCGGACTATTTCGTGCAACGGTCCTCACACTACGAGCTCGCGATCTATACTGGCAAGCACAATCCCGGAGGGCCCTACTCGCTTCGGATTGGCCTGCATCCATACGGTACGGCCGACGGGGTGGAGTTCGCGTATCTGTTCGTCGACAAGGGGTATTCGCGCCGCGAGCCGATCGATCTGAAATTCGACGACGGCGCGGCCAGCGCGTTTTTCGACGTCGAAGGGACACGTCAGGATTTTTTGGGACTTCGCCGGGTTCGCTTCGCGGGGACGTACTACAGCGCGAACACGCCGAAGGGTGAGACAAATGTCGAAGTATTCATCCGTGCCGGCGACAACCGCCCAGTCCAGTTCGTCGAGCGCATTCGTCCTGAACTCTGGAAGCCCACGCAGCAGTAGGCGCCGCGGCTTCAGTGTCCTGTGGGCGTGCGTCGCAGCGTCGGTACTGTCCCTTTCGGCTCAGGACAGCGAGGTGTACTGGTACACCATCCGCGGCGAGGTGCAAGACCCCATGGCTGTGCGCATCGAGCGGCTGATATCCGGACTGCTCACGGACACCGGATCGCGGGTCGTCCCACGGCAACTTCCGGCATCCGAGGTGTACGGCGAACTGCGCAGGCGGCGGCCGACAGATTCAATCTTCATTTTCGGGAACCTCGCCGCCATGGAAGGGCTCACGGCGCAGGACGCCGGCGCGGGGCGCCTGAGCGCCCTGGGCCTCGAGGTTTTGAATCCGCGGGTCGCGAGCGTTCCGTTCCACATCATCGTGCGCGCCGACACGGTCGCGGAACTGGCGGCCACTCGATCCGAAGCCGTGCGTCTTGGCTATGCATCTGTCGCCCACGACCTGCAGGAGACCGACGTCCAGGACTTGCTCCGGCCGCTGCTCGGTGCGCCGAAGATGGACGCGGTGAAGATCAACAGCCCGGCCCTGTTGGCCCGCCGGCTGCTCGCTGACGACAGCAGCCGCATCCACTTTGCCGGCGTGTACGATGAAGAGCCTTCGCTGTTTCTCGATCGCTTCCTGGCAGCCTATAACCGCGAGAGACCCAAAGGTCAGACTGAGAAGGCGAAACTCGCTCGCCTGCTCGTCTTTCCGACGGGGCAGAGCGGGTTCGAGCCGAACCAGTTGCGCACGGTTGGCGGCGGTGCGCTCGACTACATCATCCTCCGGCACGAGGACTACAAGTTCTATGATTACGGCGAATTCGAGGCTCCGACCGACAGTGGGATGATCACGGTCGCTCGCCCGGCGTCCGCCGCCGGCTCGGCGCCCGAGGTACCCGTGCTTTTGACCAACGTTGCGCGCACGCGCGGCCGCGACGCCGCCGCGCGGCTCCTCCGGGGGCTCAGCGACGTGTACCTTGCGACGCTCTTTGAGAATCAGTCCTACGCCAATCGATGCAGCGGCCGTCCAGCGCCGATGCACAAGACCTACCTGCTGAACGCTCACCTGACCGATCGGACTGACCCGTTCAAAGGGCTTGGCTTGTGGGGCCACCTGTTATTGATGCGCACGGTCGAGAAGGATGGTGCGCGATACGGCGAGCAGGCGCGTCTCGTCGAAGACATCTTCGAGCGGCAGCTGATGATTCCAGCCTCGAATCCCGAGCGGTTACTTGCCTGGCTGGCACAGGCAGTGCGGCCGAGAAACGTTCGGGAAAGCTTCAGCGGAGATATATCGAACCTCTATCATCGAGCGGTCGGCGAGATCCGGCTGGCGCTGCCAGCTTCGGCGCAGCAGCGGCGTGAACACCTCGAGGAAGCCCGCGCGCTGCTCGTCGCCGCGATGCGCGAAGGCGTCCTTCCCAAATGCGCCCAGGGCGGCCGCGGCCTCTGGAGCGCAAACGACTACGATCCGTACTTCCATCTTGCCCTGGTGGAGTCGTACCTCCGAATTTCAGGGCCGTGACGCGGCGGCTTTTGCCTACCGCAGGCGAATCACCGTCGAGACCACAACTTCCGCGGCGTCGTGGCTGAAGCTGCCGGCGACATCAACCTGGAAGTTGTTTCGAAGCGCAATGCCCCAGCCAGCCGTCGCGCCGATGTCTGTCTTCGGCTGCACCGTGTTGAACCGAAAGTTCAGGATTTTGTCCGCAGGGTGGGCGAGGTTGTTTCCGCCGCTCCGGAAGCGAAGCTGATGATCGGGGTCCGTGAATACGCCGCCTCTGAATGCCATCGTGGCGCCGGGACGGTACCAGCGATACTCGACGCCCGCGTGCAGTTCCGAAACGTCGTTGACGTAGAAATTGCAGGGCTGACGGCACGTGCGGGTTTTCTCATCAACCATCAAGCCGGCGTCGGGATCCTGGAAATCGACAATCAGGAACCTGTCGGTGACACGTTTTGAATAGGCAATCCTCGACACATCGGCGAGGAACGTGAGCTGGTTCAAGGGCCGCCACGACACGCCGAGCGAATACCGCGCCGGAATCACGTAATCGACCTGGAATTCGTCGCCGGTTCTGTCCACGCTCTCCCTCCGCTCCACCGGAGATCCGAGTCGATGGTATTCGTGCCATTGCGGGGATTCGCCCTCACTTGTTCGCCTTCACGTACCTCGGGAACCCCGGATCTCGCCTCCGTCGCGACATCGAGCGCTGACAAACTGACCGATCCGCCGACAGACAGCATGCGATTGACGACGTACGCGCCAGCCACGCCATAGTTCTCGGCCTTGACGGCGATCGTGCCGTAGGCGCCGTCTTCGAAACCGGCGAGGCTCTCGATGAACCGGCCGCCGAAGACGAAGCTTTCCCGATAGTCCTGCACCGAATGCCGGAACAGCGAGAAGGTGGCGCGGCCCGCCGGGAGCACGTAGCTCAGAAACGACGGAGTCAGGACGTAGTCGCCGAACGTCTGTACCTCTCCGGTGTTGCTCGGGATGAAACGATCGTGCTTGATCTGCGTGCCGACGAACTCGACTGAGAACTCCTGCTCGAGAAGGTTCGAGAGCCCGGCGGGATTGCTCGCGGCGGCCGTCGCATCGTCCGCCAGGCCGATGAACGTCTTGCCCATGCCGACCGGGCGAGCTCCGGGCGTCACGAAGCGGAAGTCGAGGTCCTCATAGATGCGCTCGTTCGTCTGAGCCGCCAGCGATCGTGGCCAGGCCCAGGCGAACAGCAGTGCTGCGACGACGAAATACCGCTTCGATCGCGCTGTTCGACAGCAAACCCTCACCGGACCACAACCGCCACCGAGGTTTCGAGTGATGCCTTGCGCGTCACGATCAGTAGACCTGCGTCACCCGCACCGTCGTCGTTGCCGGTGCGCTCCGATTTCCCTGAGTATCTACAATCGTGAGCGTGACCGTGTACGTCACGGTCGTGCCGAGGCTGGCCGTTTTCGCATAGATGAAGTTGGGTTTGGGACTGTCCTTGGTGCAACTCGTATTGCCGGGCTGCCCGCAGTCCCAAAAATAATGAGCAATCGGATTCAGCTCCGAGGTCGAGCCCAATCCATCAAAGGTGATGCCGGGTGCTCCGGCGTTGACGGGCCCATACGGCCCGCCCGGTCTCGCAACCAACGTGGGTGGCGGCGGCGGTGGGGGTGGTGGAGGTGGTGCCACAAAGCATACCGGTTGGACCCCAAGCTGGTCAATCTGCTGGAAGACCTTCTGCGTCGCCTCGGTATGATTGCAGGCGTTTAC
>JAIVJE010000204.1 GCA_020200195.1 Acidobacteriota bacterium
GGATTCTGAGCTTGCAGGCGCCCGCGCCGACAGGGATGTGCGCACCCGGGAGTTTCGCGAGGCCGAGCACGACATCGCAGCGGCACGGGCCCGGCTCCAGTCCCTCGAGGAGCTCGACGCTGCGCGTGCCGAGTACGGCGACGGCGCGCGGCTGATTCTCGCGGAGTGCGAGAACCAGCCAATCGGGCGGCTTGGTTCTGTGGCGGATTACCTCGAGGTCGAGCGCGGTTACGAGCGCGGAGTGGAAGCGTGTCTGGGCGACCTGCTGCAGCACGTCGTCGTCGAGACACATGATGAGGCTGCCGCGGGCCTGCAGCTCGCGCGTGAATTGAACGCGGGACGCGTCGGCTTTCTCGTCGCCCGCCGTGCCGTTGATGAACCGGCTGAACAGGCTGACGCTCCGTCCGCCGTCATGAGCGCCGAGGCCGACGCCGTCGAGGGCCTCACAGCCCTGTCTCAGGTGGTCAGGGTCGCGGGGCCTGCGGCTGGCGCGATTCGCGCCGCGATCTCGAACGCCTGGATCGGCGAACGATTCGATGCCGTGCGGGCAGCGAGCGCCATCACCGCCGCCCCAGTCGCCACACTGGAAGGTGACGTCTTCCACGGCGCCCAGCGGGTGGAAGGAGGCGCCCGCGCGGAGGCGCGCGGCATCCTGACGACGAAGCGCGAAATCCAGGAGATCCGTGACCGACTGACCGTCGACCAGCATGCCGCCGATCGGTTGCGTGAAGAGATCGCGGCGCTCGACCTGCTGGTCGTGTCCGCGGAATCCGCCATCGTCACGTTCCAGGGTGAGTTGCACAGGAAGGAGAAGGCGATTGTCGGCTTCGAGGCGCAGGCGGCGGCGGCCGCGGAGGCCGCGGCGCGCGTCGCGCGGAAACAGGATCAGGTAGCAGTGGAGCGCCGGTCGGCCGAAGAGGAGCTGCGCGCCCAGGAGGCGCGACACGACGAGGCTCACCAGTCGATCGTGCGTATCGAGGGGGAGCAACAGGCTGCTGACGCGCTGCTCACGCAGGCGCAGCGCCGCTTGTTCGAAGCGCGGGACGCGATGCAGGCGCAGGCCCTGCGCACCTCGGAGGCCAAGGCAACGTACGCAGCTCTCGTCGAGCGCGGCGGCGCCTTGCTCAACGACGTGCAGCGGCTCGAGGAGGCAGCCGCCGAGCTCGAGTCGCGCGTAGCCAGCCGCCGCGACGAGTTATCCCGGGCCGAAACGCGCCGGACGCAGCTTCAAGCGGCGATTGTGTCGTCCGAGGCACGGCTCGATGCGGACCTGCGGCGATTCGACGATCGGCGCGCCCGCGTCCGGGTCGCGGACGACGAGGCGCAGTCGTTGCGCGCCCGGTTCGACGAACATGAGGCTGCCATCCGTGAGGCGCGCCGGGCGCTCGATACAGTTCGCGCGGAGGCGGCCCAGCTCGACGTCACACGCGCGACCGCGGAAACGGACCTCTCGCATCTCGCCGCGTCATGCGTCGAAGTCGTGCAGACCACGCTCGACGAGGTCGCTACCGAGGTCGAACAGCTCGAACTGGAGGGCCGGCTCGCCAGCCCCTTGCCGGTAGACGACGCGCCGGAAGCGGCCGAGACCGGTGAAGACCAGGAGCCCGTAGTGTCCGGCTTTAGTCGGACCGGAGCCGAGGCCGATCAAGCGCTCGGCGCGGCTGGCACGCCTCCGTCCTCCGCGCCGCTCACGCCCGACGGGATGGTCGCGGACCTGCGCGCAAAGATCGAACGGATGGGCGCCGTCAACATGATGGCCATCGATCAATTCGACGACCTCGAATCGCGGCACACCTTCCTGACGGCGCAGCGCAAGGATCTCGTCGACTCGATCACGGCGACCGGCGAGGCCATCAAGAAGATCGACCGGACGACGAGAGAGCGATTCCGCGAGGCCTTCGCTGCAATCAACCTGAATTTCGAGGGTACCTTCACCACGCTCTTCGGTGGCGGCCGCGCAGGCCTCGTGCTGCTGGACGAAAGCCATCAGCTCGAGAGCGGCATCGACATCATCGCGCAGCCTCCCGGCAAGCGTCTGCAGAGCGTGCAGCTCTTGTCAGGAGGCGAGAAGGCGCTCACCGCCATGGCACTGATGTTCGCGATCTTCGAATATCGCCCGAGTCCGTTCTGTTTGCTGGACGAGATCGACGCGCCGCTCGACGACGCCAACATCGGCCGTTTCGTCCAGATGCTGCAGGGGATGCAGGAGCATACGCAGTTCATCCTCATTACCCACAATCGGAAGACGATGGAAATCGCCGACAGGCTCTATGGCATCACGATGGAGGAGCCCGGTGTATCGAAGCTGATATCCGTGCAGTTGAACTGATCCATTGCCGCAGGTCCGAGCCTTCCGCAGCCGCAATCCGTGAATGAAGACAAGTCGGCTCGCTATCACCGGCTGACGCGGCAAGCCGCCGTACTCTCGACAGTGGCCGCGGCCGCGAGCCTTGCCGCGCTGACGTTGACGGGCGGAGCGGTGTGGTTGCGGACGGCGCTCGCACCCCATGGGCATCCGGCGTACCCCTCTCTGGGGGCCGTCGCCCTGTACGTGACGGTTCTTGCCCTTCTCCACGAAGCCGTCACGGTGCCGTTCGCGTCCTACCACACGTTCATTCTCGAGCGTCGCTACGGCCTGTCGGTTCAGCGTGCCCGGGATTGGATTGGGGACCATGCCAAGGCAGCGGCGTTGGGAATTTCCTTCGCGATCGCCGCGGCCGAAGTCGTGTACTGGACGATGCGCGCAAGCCCCCGGCGATGGTGGATCGTGTCTGCCGTCATTTTCTGGGCCGTGCTGGCGGCGGGGGCTCGCCTGGCGCCGATCGTCCTGTTCCCGCTGTTCTACCGGTTCAAGCCTCTGGACCGGGAGTCGCTGCGCGGACGCTTGGCATCGCTGTTCGAACGCGCCGGTGTGCCGATGCTCGGGATATTCGAGTGGGGCCTGGGAGAAAAAACCCGTCGTGCGACCGCGGCGCTCGTCGGCGCCGGGAGTA
>JAIVJE010000501.1 GCA_020200195.1 Acidobacteriota bacterium
CGTGGTCCAGCGGATCCTGCGACACCTCGGCCTGCCGACGGAACTGCCCGAGCCCCGACCCGCTCCGGCACCGCCCCGGCCACTCGACACGACCGACGACCAGTTTCAGGACGGTCCCGAATTCGACGCGGCCTGGTGAGGTGTCGCGCCTCGCGAGGCGTGGTGTCGGCGCGCCCCATCGTCCGTGGTCGCCGTCGGCTTTTTTCCCTTGCTGACCGCCGACCACCGCCACAATCTGCCGCAGACACCCGCCTAATCCGTGGTGTCGAAAGGGGAGCGGGGAGCGCCGATCAGGGACCGAGAACGGGCGTTATGCTAACCGCGAAAGGGCCTTAATGCTTCCTATCGTCCGCGCTGCGAACTTGACGTGATTGGCGAGAAAGCCGTCGAGGCAGGTGCGCACGAAAGTACGGAACCGCGCCAGGCGGGGATCGTAACGCGCGAGATAGTCGCGCTCGAACGCGCGCGCGAAGAACTCCTGAGTCAGATCCTGCGCGTCTTCCGGGCTTCGCCGCCAGCGCAGGCGGATGTAGGCATAGACCGGCTGCCAGTAGCTGCGCGCCAGCGCCTCGAACGCCGCCGCCCGGGCGGCGGGGTCCGCGTTCCCCAGGTCACGGACGACGGATGGACGAGTCGCGGGGAACACGCCCCGTATTCTATTGTTCCGGCGCGATTCCTGCAGACCGTCGGAGCCATGCGCGAATTGATCGCCCGGCTGTCCGTGACGACGACACTGATCCTGACAGTTGCGACGTCGCTCCGCGCGCAGCCACCCGCTGTGTCGGCACCTCCGGCGCCGCCACCGCCGCTGTGGACGGGCAGCGCCGGGTTCGGATTGTCCCTGAACCGGGGCAACACCGAAACCACCAACCTCAACCTCTCGGCCGAAGCGACCCGCGATCCCAAGACCGACAGCGTCTGGCGGTTCAAGGGCCTTTATCTCCGCGGCGAGACCGACGACACGCTGACCGTGGACCGGCTCCATCTGCAGGGCAGGAACGAGCGCAGCTTGACGGGGCGCACCTATGCGTTCGGCGAGCTGCAGGTCCTCGAAGATCAGTTCAAGAACATCGACTATCTGATCGCGCCGAGCGGCGGCCTCGGCTACAAGATCGTCGCGACGCCGGCGACGACCTTCAACGTCGACGGCGGGCTGGGCTTCAAGATCGAGAAGAATCCCGGGTTCGATCGCCGCACCGACGTCGTCGTGGCTCTCTCGGACAAGTTCGAGCACAAACTGTCGACCACGGCCGCGCTGACGCAGGGTTTCGCCGCGCTGTGGAAGGCGCAGGATTTCGGTGACGCGCTCTACACCTTCACCGCCGGTGTCGCGGCGGCCCTCACCGCGCGAACGCAGCTGAAGCTCGAGCTGCTGGATACGTATTCGTCGCGTCCGCCCAACCCGGCAGTGAAGAGCAACGACGTGGCGGTGCTGACCACGTTGGTCTACAAGTTCTGACGTGCGTGGCGCACCGTGCGCGCCCCGAGCAGGCGAGGGTGCTACGGTAAGGTGTTGCCCACGTATCCGATCAGCGACCACTGCGATGGCCGCCGCTTCTTCAATCCGCACCGGCAAGCGCGGCCGCTGAAAGACGTCGTCACCTGGATGCGCACGCGGCAGCGCACGGTCTGGCCGGCGCACGTGCCGCTCGTGCCGCATCCCGCGCCGCCGGCGCGCGTCGCGCCGGGTGACGTCGCGGTGACCTTCATCGGCCACTCGACCTTCCTGATCCGCACCGCGTCCACCGTGATCATCACGGATCCGGTCTTCACGTCGAACGCGGGCCCGTTCGGACGCCTGGGACCGCCGCGGGTCAGGCCGCCGGCCCTGGCGCCAGCCGACCTGCCGCCGATCGATGTCGTGCTGGTCAGTCACAATCACTACGACCACCTGCAGCCGTCGTCACTGCGGCTGTTCGGCGCCACGGCGGCCTATGTTGCGCCACTGGGCGGGGGACAGTTTCTTCCGCGGAAGAAACTTCCACCGGGCGGCAGCCGCCTGACGTACGAACTCGACTGGTGGGGATCGGCGAGCGTCGGACCCGCTGATGTGACGTGCGTGCCGGCGCAGCACTTCTCGGCGCGGACGGCCTGGGATCGCGATCGCACGCTGTGGTGCGGCTTCGTCGTCCGGGTGGACGGCGTGACGATCTACTTTGCCGGTGACTCCGGCTACTCGCCGCAGTTTGCGGAGATCGGCACCCGCTGTCCTGGGATCGACGTGGCGTTGATCCCGATCGGGGCCTACGAGCCGCGGTGGTTCATGTCGCCGGTGCACATGAATCCTGACGAAGCGGTTCGCGCGCATCTCGACGTCAACGCCCGCGTCAGCATCGCGATGCACTTCGGCACGTTCCAGCTCACCGACGAAGCGATCGACGAACCGCTCCGCGCGCTCGAGCGCGCGCGGCAACAGCACGGCGTCGCCGAGGACGCATTCCGGGCGCTGGATTTCGGCGAAACGGTTACGCTTTCGCGCCGGTCATCGGCCGGAGTCCGCATCCCGTTCTACGAGATCGCATCGAGGGCCGCGCTCACGCGGACCAGCCCGGCCTGAATCGCGGCGCTCTCGCCGCCGTATCCGAGCCGGAAATGGGCCGGCGCGTCGAAGAACGCGCCCACGCCCAGCGCGGTCCGGCGCTCGCGCATCACGCGATCGACGAACGGACTGGCGTCGGCCACGCCGCGGATGCGTGGAAAGAGGACGGTTCCTTCCGACGGCGCCCATTCGAGCTCGCCGCGCGATCGCAGGAATGCATCCACGATCGCCGTGTTGCGCGCCAGGATGGCCCGCGCGCGCAAGTACAGACTGTCGAGATGTTCGAAGGCCAGCACGGCGAGGCGCTCGGCGACGATGGAGCCGGTGCCGTCGACGACGCCGCGTGCGCGGCGGATCCGGTACGACACGGCGGGAGAGGCGATCGCCATCCCGCGCGCAGGCTCGACAGCCCGTACGACTTGGTCAGGCTGCTGGTCGTGATGAACACGTC
>JAIVJE010000502.1:0-1850 GCA_020200195.1 Acidobacteriota bacterium
CATCAGACCAGTATCCGTCCCAGCCGACGCACCGGATGCAATATTTGCGGAGCACAACTCCCACAGCGAGATCTCGCACGCAACGTTGACTAACGAGGAGCGTTAGGCCACAATCCGGCCGCTGGCGCGCACTCGCCACGTTAGCAAGCGTTCTCCAAGGTCGTGCCGCCGTTGATTGCGTACACGAGATCTCTCACATGCCTAACGTCAATTCGCGCGCGCGTTTTCTCCTCCTTGCGTTTGCCTGTGCGATCCTGAGCCTCAAGCCGGTTGCGGCGCAGTCCACGTACGCCACGATCGATGGCAGTGTGGAGGACGAGAGCGGTGGGCGGCTGCCAGGGGTGGCGGTGACGGTGGTGAATGAAGAGACCGGGCTGGTCCGAACGACCGTGACGGGCGACCGAGGCGCATTCCGTCTGGGTGAGCTGCCGCCTGGGCGTTACACCGTTCGGTTGGAGCTGGCCGGCTTCACCACGCAAGAGCGCAAGGCCCTCGTGCTTGGTCTCGGCTCGAGCACCACCTTGAACACGACACTTCGCGTCGCAAGTTTGAACGAGGACGTGACTGTCAGGGCGGCAGCGCCGCTCATCGAAGTCTCCGCGAGCAAGCTCGGCACCTCGATCACCCCTGCAGAAGTGGACCATCTGCCCATTCCGGGCCGGATGTTCTTGCAAATGGCACTTCTCGCACCTGGGATGTCGTCCGACAATGCATCCGCCAATGCAGGTTCAGACAACGTCTCCTTCGGGGGCATCAGCGAGCAGTTCAAGTCACTCTTTCTCGAAGGCGTGGACGTGAACGACGAAGTCACCGGCGGAGGAACGTCGCTCTCCAACGCCTCGCGGCTGGTCTTTCCACAGGAATCTGTTCGGGAGTTCCAAGTGCTCTCCAACCAGTACTCGGTCGAGTTCGGTCGGTCCGCGACAGGGGTTATCAACATCTTGACCAAGTCGGGCACGAATCAACTATCGGGCCGCGGGTACTACTTTCTTCGAGATAAGGCGTTCGACGAGCCAAACGCCTTTGCCACCGGGAAGACGCCGTTCCGACAGCAGCAGTACGGTGCCACGCTCGGAGGCCCCATGCGCCAGGATCGGGTGCATTTCTTCGGCACGTATGAGCGACAGGTGTTCGACGACGTTGTAACGGTGAGAATGCCTGCCTTCGTTCTCCCGATCATCACAGATCCGCGGACGGAGATTCCGAGGCCTCTTCGGCAGCACAACGCCTTTGGCAAGGTGACCGCGTCGCTCTCCCCCGCTCATTACCTGACGTCAATGGGCGTGTTCGCCAAAACACGCAAGGATAATCAAGATCTCGGAGGGACTCTTGCCGGCGACGCCGGAGACAACGAACGCGCTCATAACTTCTTCTTTGTCGAAGCGCTGACGTCGGTGCTGACGAACAATCTCACTAACGAGCTACGCATGGCGGCGGGCCAAGCGAAGATCGAGCGCATGCCGTCCGGTGCCCTAGGGCCGTCCATCGTCTTCCCCAGTATTACGTTCGGGCAGGCCAACAACCATCCGCAGGGTCGTGACCAGCGAAATTACATCGCGATGAACACGGTGAACTGGCATCACGAGGGCGCGCTGGGTACCCACGACGTCAAGGCTGGGATCGAAGCGAATATCGTGAAGGGCACCAACCACGTCAATACTACGCTGAACGGCAACTATTTGTTTCTGGCGGACAGGCTGCCTTTGGCGGGCGATTCGACCACCTATCCCGTGCGGTATCAGGTGCGTACCGGAGACATCAATCTCACGCAGCCTCTCAACATGTATGCCGCCTTCATCGAGGACCGCTGGCGGCCGTTATCGGCTTTGACGCTGTCGATCGGCGTGCGC
>JAIVJE010000502.1:1917-4903 GCA_020200195.1 Acidobacteriota bacterium
GCAGTATCCCAACGTGTTCCTGCAGTCGTACGAGAACGACGTCCGCGTGACGGGAGTGCCGAACCTGGCGTTCCCGGCGACGCCGGCCGTGTCAGAGCTCCCGGCCTTGGCGACCGGAACCGTTGGCGTGCCGAACCCAGTCGGGCGATTTCCGTACACGGAACAGTTCAGCATAGGAGCGCAGCGCCAGGTGGCCTCAAACATGGCCATCTCCGCAGACTTCGTCCACACGCTGGGCCTTCATTTCCCACGGTCATACAACGTCAACGCTCGCCAGCCAGACGGCTCCTATCCCCTCGTGGCCAACGGCCGAATCATGAACGTCAACGATTACGGCAACCGCATTCATGGGAATCAGTTGCAGCTTCGGCTCGATCGGCGCTTGGCGAACAATCTTTCCTTCCAGAGCTCGTATACGTACTTGCGTCTGTTCCAATTCCAGAACGTGCCCGTCGACAAGCAGAATCGAAACGCGGATTACGGCCCCGCCACCAACGACGTCCGCCACCGGCTGGTACTGAGCGGGGTTTACATGCTGCCGTTCGCCATTCAGCTTGGCGCCGTCATGACGGCCTCCTCGGCAGCGCCGTACACCATCATCACCGGCTTCGATAGCAATGGCGATCGCGATGTGAACGAACGGCCGATCGTAGACGGCCAGATGATTCCGCCCAACTCGGCGCGGGGCGACAGCTACTTCGATACCGACCTGCGCATCAGCAAGCGGTTCAACGTCAGATCACGGCAGCTCGAAATCTTGTGGGAAATGTTCAATCTCTTCAACACGAAGAACTTCGGTGGGTATCAAGGAAATCAGCGGTCCGTGCTGTTCGGCCAGCCGACCTTTGCACTCGCGCCCTTTCAGGGCCAACTGGGGATTCGTTTCGACTTTTAACCCGTTGCGCCACCCGGGTCAGAGATCGTCCTCGCGCCGTTCGTCGGTGGGCGCAAGCGGCGGCACAGGGCTGTCTGGGCGGAGAGCGGGTTGGCGCGAATGCCACTCGGTGGCGCGTTCAAACGCGTGCGCCAATGCAAGCACCTTCGATTCGGAAAAGTGTGGTCCGGCAATCATCAGGCCGACGGGCAGTCCGTCGGCGGTGAACCCGCACGGCAGCGAGACAGCGGGAATACCGTACAGGTTGAAGGCCCCGGTGTTCTCGAGCTCCGGGTTGAGCGGCACATCGCCTTCCTCACGCTTGATGGCCGCATCGACGGTGCGCGGTGTGCGGCGGCGGGTCGGAAGCACAACCAGATCGACCTCGCGGAACGCGTCGTCGATCGTCCGACGGAGCAAGTCGAGCTTCCAGCGTGCTCGAACGTAGTCGGCGGCTTTCGCCGTCGCGCCGTTTTGCAGCGATCGCCGGGTGGGAATCATGTAGCGGTCGGGCATGCGCGCGATAAACTCGTCGTGATAGGCGTTGGATTCTCCACGGAGCGCGATGCCGCTGGTCGGCGGTAGAACGGTATCTGCCATGCTCCGTGTAAGCTTCCCGAGCACCGCGAAGGCGTCCTCGACCCCTCGCGCGACATCGGCGTCGAGATGATCGAAGAAGGGTCCGCGAGCAATCCCGAGTCGGAAACCGGAGACCGGCGCGTCCAATGCAGCCACATAGTCCTCGGCGGGATGCTCGACGCTGGCGATATCCAGTCGGTCGTACCCTGCCAACACGTTTAGCATCAACGCGGCATCTCTGACCGTGCGGGTCAGTGGCCCGCAGTGATCTAACGACAATGTCAGCGGGATAATGCCGCGGATCGACACGAGCCCATACGTCGGCTTCAACCCGACGACCCCGCAGTAAGAGGCGGGGGTTCTGATGGAGCCCCCCGTGTCGGTGCCGAGCGCGCCGAAGCACAGGTTCGCGGCGACGGCCGCGGCGGAGCCGCCCGACGATCCGCCTGGATTCCTCTCGAGCGCCCACGGGTTTCGCACGGGTCCGTAGTAGCTTGTTGCCGAGGTGCCGCCCATCGCAAACTCGTGGAGATTGGCCTTCCCGATGACGATGGCGCCTGCAGCCTCAAGACGCCGCGTGACTTCGGCATCTCCCTGGGGCACCCTATCGTCGAATACAGCGCTTCCAGCCGTCGTCCGCAGCCCTGCGGTATCGATGTTGTCCTTCACGGCGATCGGGATCCCGTGCAGTGGACCACGCAGCTTGCCTGCGCGCTGCTCCGCGTCGAGGGCTTTGGCTTTGGCCAGCGCCGCGTCGCGCGAGACCGTGATGAAGGCGTTCACCTTTGGATTGTAGACAGCGATGCGGGAGAGACACGCGTTCACGAGATCGGTGGGACTCACCGTTCGCGTCCGGACGCGCTCGGCCGCCTCCGTGAGGGTGAGGCTTGCCAGCGCGTCTGCCGTAATGGCTCCGGACCCTGGAGGAGAAGATTGGACGCGCGCGCCAACCTTTGCGCCCACCGCCGCCGCCCCGATGATCGATGCCGTAAACTCCCGCCGCGAGAGGGGTGTCATCGGACATTAAGATACACCTCCTCCCAGCGAGCGCCGGCGCCTTTCGTCGAACGCAGCGGTTCTTTTTGTCCAGAACCATGCCGCAAATCGTTGGCGCGCTTGCGTTTGCGGCTCCGGGTTCCGCACCGGTATTGTCGGGGCGCGATCACCGCACGCGCGAATGACGTCCCTGCCGCGCATCTTCGGTCACACGAACGCGGCGGTCTCTTGAACCGCCACCGCGATTAGATGGTCTGCCTCGCGTGGTGGCCGCAGTGTCGGCGTGTGGACGACGCCAGTCACCTTATGACGTGATCTGTGCGACACAGTCCTAGTTCGCATCGGACGAGTGTCCACAGCGACTCGGTTGCGCCAGATTTAAGAAGAAGGATGCGAACCTCACGGTCGATGCCGTCGTTGCTGCTTTGATGACTTGATTTGCGTGGCGTGTTCCGGAATCAATTGCGCCGTTGTCATCCGGTCGCGCGGGGCATGCCCTCGTCCTGGCTCGTGTTCTTCGATCGGATCAGGCATATC
>JAIVJE010000503.1 GCA_020200195.1 Acidobacteriota bacterium
TCGTTCCAGGCCGGCGCGATCCATGGCTCTGGTCATCTCCGGATTCGCCATGAACCAGCCCCAGATCCGTCCGGTCCTGAGGTTCTCTGCGGAGAGCAGGGTGATCCCGACGTCTATGCCGATCACGTCGGGGTTGACCCAGCCGGTGGTGGGGTTGAACGCATCCGCGAAGCCGTATTTTCCGTACACACGATCACGATAACGCCGGTGCATTTCCCGCACGGCGGGCACCGTGATTTCGGGAGCGAGCATCAAAGAGCCGCCGGCCGACGCAGGGACGACCGTACCGTCGATGCGCTCGTGACGCGGCGGCCCGTGCCATGCCACGTATCCCTTTGCGCTGTCGGACGCAGTGAACCCCCACACATGCTCCGTGTAGCCGGGGAATTCGTCGGAGAGGCTGAGGCAGAATGCCTTGTGCGCGTATGTCGCCTCGATCGAGTTCTGCCACCAGTCAATCCGCGGCGCCTGGCGCTCGCGCCGACCGCGGAAATCGATCCACGCCTGCGCGTACTGGTGGACGAACAGCGGGTCTTGCCAGCCCACGTACTCGAAATCCCCGTAGCCCATCGTGGGACGGCGCCAGGCCTGCCAGGATTCGGCGGAGATTGGATGCGTCGGAGACCCGATGGCGAGCAGATACAGGATCATCAGCTCGCAGTAGTGCTTCCATCGGGCATCGATGAAGCCGGACTCGGGCTTCCAGCCCATCGCGAGGATGCGCGGATGCCCGTTGAGCATCCAGGGGAATTCGACGCGGCGATAGATGCTGTCGGCGAACCGCACGACGTCCCCGTCTGCGTCGAAGCAGCGACGAGCCGTGAGGACGCCGGCAAGCAGCAGCGCCGTGTCGATGGACGACAGCTCGCTCTGCCATTCGCGCGCGCCGGTGCGGATATTGACGAAATGGTAGAACCAGCCCCTCTCGTGCGGGCTGCGCTCGGCGAAGAACCGCAGAGTATTCTGCGCCCGTTCGAGCGCCTGTGCCCGCGGCACCCAGCCGCGATCCGCCGCTATGCACAACCCCGAGAGACCGAAACCGACAGACGCGATGCTGCCCACGTCACGGTTCTTCCCTTCGTGGTGCGACCCGTCCGTCCGAGCTCTGTCGCGCACAATGCCCGTCGTCGGATCGGCTTCGTCCCAGAAGAAACGGAACGAGCGGTGCGACAGGTCCTCGAGCAAGGCTTCATCCTCGGCCTGCAGCGAATAGGCGGGAGCGGAACGTACCGCCTGGGTCGCTGCGGCTGCCGGAGAGCCCGCACTGGCGGAGCCACGAGAGCCAGACGCTATCACGGTCAGGCAGACAGCGACAATCACCGCCGGGACTGCCGTCCTGAATCGCACGTCGATCATGTTGGTGAGGCTCCGCACGCAGAGCACGCGTCAGCGGGGACGGGCGCGGCGTTCACCGCACCCCGTTCCGTGAGACTTCGAACAGCGTATCAGGGTAGTGGCCTGTCTCCGCTGAAGAAGGACTGCCTTCCGGGCGGGGCATCCCGGCTGGCTGCGTTGCTCGTCGCTTACATATACCCAATATGCTCACTTCTCGCGCCTTGCCATCCGGGCGCCGCGCTCCGGAATCCAGTCCTTCTGCCGTTGCACTCGGGGGGCTTGGTCTCTCCACGGTGTTTCCACGGTCGCCCTGTTCACCAGTGACTTCGAGCGGGAGTCTGCCCGATTGGCCGGTCCGGTATTCGCGCTCGCTGGTCTTGGGGGCGCAACCCTGGCGTCGCTCGTCGGCGTCGTCTCAGCGCGCTGACTGCTCGAGATCGGATCGCACTGAAGTGTGCGTGCGGTGTCGCACGCGAACAGCTCCGTCCGCTCCTCCTCGCCGGTGGAGTCAGCCCCGACGGCCAGCGCGCCGCGGCGACACTTTCGGTATAGGCTTGACAGCCGCCTCGTCAACCCGCTCCCGCCACGCGGCAACAGCCGCCACGAGTAGTTGCCTCACCCCCGGCCGCTTCAGATCAACTGGCTGTCTGAATTTGATGTGACGATGCAGCTTGCCCGTACCCTCGAGCAGACCCTCGGGATCGGGCAACTCCATGGCGCGTGCGATGCCCAGGTTCACGCCGGTCCTAGTCGGCATGATCGTGCAGATCAGATCACGGTAGCCCGTCCCGAACCCATACCCGATGATCCTGGCGGCCGGATCGGGCATTTCGGCAGCGCCCGGCACTGTCGCTTGGCTTCCATGTCGAAAAAGGCGGGATGGGGGCCGAGAAACACGTCGCTCGACATCGTTCGCAACCTGCTGAAGGTTCGCTCGTAATCCGCGACGATCTCCGGATACTGCGTGTTACCGACAAGCCGGTCGACGACGGAGGTGCTGCAATAGAAGATGACGGTGTAAGCACGGCCACGCTCGGTCGTGGTGGTTGTCCAGGTCGTGCAACCCTTCGTGTGGCCGGGCGTGACGTGGGCCGTCAACGCGGTATCGCCCAGGCGTACGGTCTCCCCATCGCGAATCACCCGATCCACCACGAGTGCAGGCATGTCTGGCGAGCCGGATCGCAACGCCTGCGCGTCGCGGTCGCTTGCGACCATCATCGCGCTTGATAGTCGCTTCACTTCAGCGAGCCCGCCGGCGTGGTCGAAATGTGCGTGGCTGTTCAGAAGGTATTTCACATCGCTGAGGCGAAAGCCCAGGTCGGCGATGTTCCCGGCGATTTGGGATGCGGTTTCGGGCAAGCCGCCATCAAGAAGAACGGAGCCCGCGGGCGTCGTGATCAGAAAGGCGCTGACGCCGGTGGCCCCGACGTAGTGAATGTTGCCGATGAGATGGAACGGTTGGAACGGCCGGTTCCAGGCCGCTCGCTCGCCCGACGTCTGCGAGGCCGCCGGCCAGCCGCGGTATCCCGTTCCGACGGCGCCAATCAACGACGCGAGCGCGAGCCAGCGCAACATAAGATGCTCGAGCTTTAGCGCAGCACTCCTGCGAGGCAACCGCCGCGTCCGAGCAGCGTGTCCGCAAGCTCCACC
>JAIVJE010000205.1 GCA_020200195.1 Acidobacteriota bacterium
CGGCTCGACCCGAAACTTGCGGAACTTCGGGGGCGTCTTTACGACACCGCTCACCCTCCGGGCAGACCGGCCGGGCACCTCTCGCCGGTGTGGGCGGAGACGCTCGGGCTGCGAAAAGGCATTCCGATCGCGATGGGTAGCTTCGACGCGCACTATGGCGCCGTCGGTTCCGGCATCCAGACCGGCACGCTCGTCAAGATCATCGGTACGTCTACATGCGACTGCGCGATCGTGCCCCTCAGCGAGGGTATCAAGGACATCCCCGGCATCTGCGGTATCGTGAACGGCTCGATCATGCCCGGTTATTTCGGGATCGAGGCGGGGCAGTCGGCCGCCGGAGACATCCTGAAGTGGTGGGTCGAAGGCGTCTGCGGAGGCGATGACACCTTGCACGCGGAACTGTCGGCGGAAGCTTCGGGACTCGCGGCCGGAGAATCTGGGCTGCTCGCACTCGACTGGAACAACGGAAACCGCACCATTCTCGTCGATGCACGGCTGACGGGGCTGATCGTTGGCCAGACACTTCGCACGACACGTGCGGAGATCTACCGGGCTCTGATCGAGGCGACAGCGTTCGGCGCGCGCGTCATCATCGAGCATCTCCGCCAGCACGGCGTTCCGATAGACCGCGTCGTGTGCTGCGGTGGGATTGCCGACAAGAACGACCTGTTCATGCAGATCTATGCCGACGTCATCGGGCAGCCCATGCTGATCGCCGGATCCCCGCAAACGCCGGCGCTTGGTGCCGCGGTCGCCGCCGCCGTCACAGCCGGACTCCCGGCAGGCGGCTACGGCACCTGGACCGACGCGCAACAGGCAATGACGACGGTGAAGGAGAAGCAGTTCGCACCGGACGCCGGGGCGCGCGCGGTGTACGACGAACTGTTCGGCCTGTACCGTGAGTTGCACGATTCGTTCGGCGGCGCGCCTGGCGCGACGGCCGACATTGGGTCAATCATGAAGAGACTGTTGGAGATCAGACATCGGGTGATCGCGCGATCGGGTGATCGGGTGATCGTGTGATCGGCGATCGAAGATGGACGATGGACGATCGGGGTGAAGGGTGATGGAGATGAGCGAGCTCCGCGACATCGTCTATCGCGCCAACGTCGAGTTGGCCGCGACCGGGCTGGTCATGGGCACGTTCGGCAATCTATCGGCGTGCGATCGCGCAGCGGGCGTGTTGGTCATCAAGCCGAGTGGCGTGCCGTACGCGGAGCTGACGCCGGATCACATGGTGGCCGTCTCGCTCGAGACCGGTGAAACAATCGATAGCACCCTGCGGCCCTCGTCGGATACACCCACGCACCTCGAGTTGGTTCGATCCTTCGGCTGTGGTGCCGTCGTTCACACGCATTCTGAATACGCGACGTTACTCGCGCAGACGCGCACGCCGGTTCGCTGCATGGGAACGACGCACGCCGATTATTTTCGTGGCGACGTGCCGGTGACCCGGCCTCTGCGGCGTGACGAGGTCGAACACGACTACGAAAGACATACAGGACAGGTCATCATCGAGACATTTCGTGAGCGAGGGATCGCGCCCGACGAGATGCCGGCAGTCCTCGTGGCCAACCACGGTCCGTTCACGTGGGGCGCCGACGTCTTCGAGGCAATCGAGCACGCGCGCGTCCTCGAGTACGTAGCTCGGCTCGAGTGGCGTGGCCGCCAGATTGCCCCTGACGCGCCGCGTCTGGACTCCTACCTGATCGACAAGCACTACCTTCGGAAGCACGGGCCAAAGGCGTACTACGGGCAGAAATGACGGGCGCAGTTCTCTGGGATCTGGACGGCACGCTGGTCGATTCCGAGGAGTATCACTGGCAGTCGTGGCGTGACACGATGCGGGCCGAGGGCGTCGATATCACCCCAGAACAGTTCGCCGCGAGCTTCGGCCAGAAGAACGACCGGATCCTGCATGCATGGCTCGGAGATGATTTGGTGCCGCAACGCGTTCAACGCCTGGGCGACGTGAAGGAGGCGGAATTCCGCAGGATCGCCGTGAAAGGAGGCGTGGCACCGTTGCCGGGCGGGGCTGAATGGGTCGCGCGACTCCACGCCGAAGGGTGGCGTCAGGCCATCGCGACGTCCGCCCCGCGCCAGAATGCCGAGGTGATGTTGCGGGCACTCGGCCTGGAGCGGTATTTCGACGCCGTTGCGGCGGCCGAGGACGTCACCGCAGGCAAGCCGGACCCGCAGATCTTTCTGGCGGCCGCGGCGAGGCTGCAGATGCCGGCGTCACGCTGTATCGTGGTCGAAGACGTGGCTGCCGGGCTTCAAGCGGCGCGTCGCGCCGGCATGCGCTGCATCGGCGTCAGCCGGACAGCCGACCTCGAGGCCGATCTGGTCGTCCGCTCGCTGACCGAGTTGCCGCCTGACGCATTCACCAGGTTGCTCGTTTGAACGTTCGTCGCTATCCAGGAGGTCCCTTGAGAATCGCTGCACGTCGGCTCGGACTTACGACGCTGTGCGCGTGTGCCTTCGCGGTGTCTGTCACCAGCCAACCGCCCAAACTCGGGTATGACGATACGCCGATGTTGCCGGGAGGCAAGTGGCACGTTCACGACGGGAACCGCCCGCAGCCGAAGGTGGTGGCCGCGGCGGGCGCCGTGTCGATTACTGCGCCGCCCGATGCCATCACGCTCGTCGGAACGACCACCGATACCGGCCGGTGGCAGATGGAGGACGGCGCGCCTCTGAGTTGGGTCGTCAAGGACGGCGTGCTCGAGACCGGCCGAGGATCGATCCGCACCAGGGACGAGTTCACGGATTTTCAACTTCACGTCGAGTTTGCGACACCGGCCCAGGTGAAGGGCGAGAGCCAGGGGCGCGGCAACAGCGGCGTGTTCCTGCTCGGCCGCTTCGAGATTCAGATCCTGGACAGCTATCAGAATCCCACGTATCCCGACGGACAGGCTGCGGCTATGTACGGGCAATATCCGCCGCTCGTCAACGCGTCGCGCCCGCCTGGTGAATGGC
>JAIVJE010000504.1 GCA_020200195.1 Acidobacteriota bacterium
CACGTAGAGATCGGCGTCGCCTATGTTGGGCGTCATCACCGTGAAGCGGAGGAGCCGGCGCAGCCCGGGCGTGACTCCACCCTCCTCTACGCTGCAGAAATTTGCACTCAGGTTTTCGTCACGGACCACCCACTGCTCCGCCAGTTTGTCCTGTCGGACGATCAGGTCTGGCGTCCCGATGAGGTCGATTTCGCGGTTGTTCTGGGCACCAGCGCCGGTGTGAAATGCCGCGACGGTCAACGCCGCGACGGCAAGGATAGTGGCCGAATAGATCATGCGACGCGCCTCGCTATGCGAGCGCATATTGAATCTCCTTTGACGGTTGGTGAACGCGGAGACCGACTATAGCGCCGCCAGGGGCCGGTCAAACAAAATACTTTCTAGGGGGGACAGCCACGTCTTCGGGACTTGCCAGGGGGACTGCCACCTTTTCGGCATCGGCCAGCAGTCGAAAAGGTGGCTGTCCCCCTGGCACAAGCTCGCAACATCAAAGCGGGGAGCATCAAAAATAGAGGGGAATCCCGAGGCGCCGGGCGGCTCCGATCATTCGATCGTCGTACGCCGCGAGACGCACGTCCTGCCCGCGCGTGCGAAGGAACTCGATAGAGGCAAGATGGAGCGCATCAAGCGTGCGCACGGCCGTCGGAAACGGTTCGAGCGCTCGCGACAGCACCGGATGTGCGAGCTCCAGCATCGCCACATGGGAAATGAGCAGTCGCGCCGCCTCGCCATGGGTCGCGATCAGACGACGCGCATGCACACGCGTCCAGATCTCGTACTCGAGCAATCGGCTCGAGACGAGCGGCTGCTCCCACAACTCCGCAGGCGGCACGCGATCCTCTGCGAACAGGTGCGCAAGGGCCGCCGACGTATCGAGATAGACGATCACCGGCTCCTGTCGTCGTTGAGTTCCCGGAGCAGGTCTGCGATCGCAGCGACCGGAGCACCGCGAGGGGGCTGGCCGCGGCCGCCCGCAGCCGGCGTGAGCCATCCTTCGCGAACGGCGTCAGCGAGCAGCGCATCGCTAAGAAATGGACTGCGGCCCGCTTGCGGAGGCCCGATTTCCGCCACAACGCGGTCGCGGTCAGTGACCAGCACTGTTTCGCCGCCTGCGGCCAGACGGATGTATTCACTCAGCCGGTTCTTGAGGATCTTGAGGCCGACAGCTCGCATCCAAGTAAGGTAGCTTCTGGAAGCTACCTTTGTCAACTGAGCCGTTGCAAGGGGGCCAGCCACCTTTTCCAGGGATGCCGATGCCGAAAACGTGGCAGTCCCCAATCAGGGCGGCGGGGTGGCCATCTTCCGCGGCGGATTGAAGAACGGCGTCTTCACGACCGTTGCTGCAACGCGATGGCGCACTGCCTCGACCGTCATTTCGATCTGGAGCTTCGTCCCTTCCGCGTAATGGGGCCGTTCCACCGTGGCCAGAGCAATCATGCGCTTGAGCACCGGAGACCACGTCGTCGTCGTCGCCTTCCCCACCTGCCGGCCGGCGCGATAGACGGGGACGGCGACGCGTGACGCCGTGGCACCTACCGTCGGCGGGAGGCCAAGCTTCTCGTAGATCGCCTCGACCTCCGGCCAGTCCACTTCCAGGCCGATGATCTGTCGTGCGTGTCCGCGCGCGTGCTCGTCACGCAACGCCGCCTGGCCGATGAAACGGCCCTTCTGGAGGTTGACGAGTCGCGCCATGCCCAGCTCGTAGGGTGAGTACATCTGCGCCGGAATCATCGCCTTCTTGCTGCTGAAGAAGTCGACCTCGATGAGCAGTAAACCCGCTTCGACTCGCGCGACGTCGAGCGCCAGCATGCCTGCGGGCTTGATGTCGAAGGGCCGGCCACCTTCCATCAGCGCATCCCACACGCGAACAGCATCCCTTGACGCCATCCAGATCTCGTAACCCAGGTCACCCGTATAGCCCGTGCGGGAGATCTCGACGCGGACGCCCGCAATCGTGCCGCTCGTCACGCGAAAGTACTTCAGCCGATCGATGTCGGCCTCTGCAACGGCCCGGAGCAGCTGCGCGGATGTCGGACCCTGCAGCGCGAGTGCCGCGACCTGCTCAGACACGTCCTCGATCTCGACGCTCATGCCGGCGGCATTCTGTCGGAACCACCGAAGACTGGGATCCGCGGCCGTCCAGCGGAAGCGCTGCTCGTCCAACCGCGACACGGTGCCATCGTCGATGACCCTGCCGCGCTCGTCGCACCATGGCGTGTAGAAGACCTGCCCGACCGACATCTTCGACACGTCGCGTGTGATGAGGCGGTCGACGAATCGTGCCGCATCGCGTCCGCTGATCGCGTACTTGAACAGCGGCGAGACATCGATCAGGGCCGCGGCGTTCCGAATCGCATTGTATTCGTGCTCGTGGTGCCCCTCGTACGCGCTGACCGCGTAATACCCTGACCACTCGCGGTAGTTGAGGCTTTCGCACAGCGCAAACGTGCGGTCGTGGACGGCGGTTCCGATCGGCATTCGGGGAATTATAGAGTAGAATACCGCCGCTCGATGGACGCCTTCCTCCGCTGCCGCGCGTACCTGCTGGTCCACTCGCGTCTGGGCGCCAACGAGGCGCGCAGCTCGGGCCTCAGTTAATCCCGTTCATCGCGGCTCCTGATGCCGGGCAGCGGCTGGGGCGCAACGCTCGCCGGCCTAATCAGCAATCTCGCAATCAGCAATTGTCAATTCAATCGCACAATTAGCAATCGACGATTCTTCCCATGTCTCACTACGACGTTATCGTCATCGGCGGCGGTCACAACGGTCTCGTCAACGCCGCGTATCTCGCGCGGGCGGGGCGGAAGGTCCTTGTCATCGAACGCAGACACGTGCTCGGCGGGGCTGCAGTCACAGAGGAGATCCATCCCGGTTTCAAGTACTCGGTCTGCTCCTACGTGGTGTCGCTGCTGCGCCCAGAGATAATCCGCGAGCTCGACCTGCCGCGACACGGTCTCGAAATCCTGCCTCTCGACGG
>JAIVJE010000505.1 GCA_020200195.1 Acidobacteriota bacterium
TGCGCCGGAGATGCGCATTCCCCGTCCTGGTGATCCCGCCTCGTCGCGTCCGTGTGCCGCTCGAATCCTCGCGCGCGTCCATGCCGGTGTAACCCATCACCTGCGGGGCGCGCGTAAATCGAGTACGCCTCAAGTGCTTGAACGCTAAAGACTACACTCACGAGGCATTTCTCGAAGTAGTCAAAGAGCTGGCCCGTCGAATCACGCTTTAGGTTCCGCACAGTGCCATCCGGCGATGGTGCGGCGCCGAACTGGAGGTTGTTCCTCAGAGTCTCTGCCGATCGGGGCGCCTCCGCGGCGAGGTTCAGAGCCAACGCCGCCGCACTTGGCGCCGGGAACGTGATCGAAGGCCCCTTCTTGGGCGTGACCTGCGATACGAGGACGAGCACCGAACCCGCAGGTGAGCCGGCCCCCCAGGGTATCCGGCAGGGATGTCCGACGCCGTGGTAGCTGCGGCTTGAATTCGCCAGTCGATCGCCATCTGGTGTGGGTCTCGATGTCTGCCTAACGCATCGCGTTTCAGCCGCGGCGGCTGGCTGTTCGGATTCCGCCACACGCGCTCATCGCCGTCGGCTGCAAACGGTGGTTAGGCTGTCCTTGTCGAATGCTGGCCTAGCCCACTGACCGTGACTCGGTCTTCCGAGCGTCGAGTCCGAAATCGCGTTCCACAGCCGCATACCATGACTCGTCGTCGGCGGCGCCCCAGTCGACCCACTGCTCGTCAGTCATCGAAGCACGCCAGGCGAGAAAAGGCTCTGCATCCGGGCCGACCGGAGTACGAAATCGCGGAGAGTCACTTTCGATGATGCGGCGGATCGTGTCGCCGACGAGCTCAGGGCCGGTCGGTGTTTTCAACGACGCGGTGAACATCCCGGCGAAACGACGGCTGTGCGGGTAGAGGGATCTATCTGCCTCGGTTGTGATGGCGTTGGACATGTCGGTGTTGATGATGCCAGGCTGCACAATCGCGATCCTGATCCCCAGCCCCTTGACCTCCTGGGCGAGTGCTTCGCTTATCGCCTCGAGGGCGAACTTTGATGCGGAATACGGTCCCAGCGGGGAGGCCGAAATGCGCCCAGCGACAGATGTAATGTTGATGATACAGCCGCTCCCCCTGGTTCGCATGCTCGGGAGCACCGCCTGCATACAGCGAATCGCCCCGAAATAGTTCGTCTCCATGACGGCCCGAAACTCCCCGAGGGCTAGTTCCTCGACGGAGCCTCGGCGCTCGATCCCCGCGTTGTTCACAAGTACGTCTACAGGGCCGTGCTCGGCAATGATGTCACCGACTCCCCGCCGAACGGAATCATCAGAATCCACATCCATCGCCGACACGACGATCGGAAGAGACTCTGCACGAGCGATGGCGCTCAGCTCCGGTGCCCTTGAGGGATCGCGCATTGTCGCGAACACGCGGTGCCCCGCTCGTCCGAGCGACACGCACGTCGCCCGCCCGATGCCGCGACTTGCTCCGGTAACCAGTATCGATGCCACGTAACACCTCCTGATTGATGATCGCGAAAACGTCAACAACGCAGATTGCTGAAACAGCCTAACGTCCGCGTTTCAGCCGCGGCGGCTCATGATCGCGCCAGCCGCCGCCGGCTGCAAACGCTTGTTGGGCGGCCCGCCGCAATACAGCGCAACATCAACCTTTTGCCCGAATCTTCAGGGCGAATGAATGGACGATTATCTGGTCGTTCCGCACGACAAACGTGTCGGTTCCCATCTCATACGCGTTGTCCGCCGTTTCCGCACTCCACAGAATGTAGGCGTAGTCGCCATCGACCGAGCGGTGCTTCATGGAGAACGAAGTACCTGGTTTTCCAAATTCTGTAAAGATTGTCTGAAAGACCGGCCGCATAGCAGCTGGGCCCTTGAGTGCGCCCGTCGGCGTGAACATGACGGCCGTCGACGAGTAGTCGGCGAGGATGCCGTCCAAATCTCCCCGGCCGAAACATTCAAGGTGATGATCCACTACTTCCTGGGTCGAACGCATTCAGGCGCTCCTTTGATGGTCGGCGCTCGAGACCCGGGTCGTCTCATTTGCGGCTCGAATCCGCGGTTGCGAGTGCCATCCCCCGCTCGAGGTCGATTCAAATATCCTCGCGTTTCCGTGGGTCGTTTCGCTCTCCGACGGAAGTTCAGCCCGCATTGGCTTGCAGCCCAGAAGCCTGGTCCGCCCAACGACTTGCCGCTCAGCCGCGAGCGGCGGTTTCCGTACTCTAGTGTGTCAGAAGTTGCCGCCGCTCGGCGGCTGCAGCGGCTGGTTAGCCGGCTCTTCGAACAAGGCAAGGAACCGTTCTACGTCTATGGGAAGTGTGGCCCGACGCTGCAAGTCTGGCCAGATCGTAACAATTGGGGCCTCGAAGACCTCGCGACGTAATCGCAGCGCGGCGAGATCGTCGTTGAGATGTGGCGTCTTGCCACAATTGAGTGCCTGGCAGGCGCGTCGCGGAAAACACTCGCGGTAATGGCAGATTCGGCCGATGTAACGACCGTGTCGAACGAGAAATACATCGGCTCCCCGATTCGTCTGTTGAGCTCGACCCTTCAACCGGCGGCCCTGAGCCGCGAGGCGCTCCCAGTCGACGTCGTCGGAAATCTCGACTACGAAGTCGATGTCTTTCGGGTCGCTTCGCGCGGTGCAGATCGAGCCAATGAGGCTGATTCGCTGAACGCCCTTGATCTGCTTGGCGAAGCGCACGAATTCCTCGCCTGCGACCAAGAGGTGATCACGATGCCCTTGGCTTCGACCCATTGAAGACTCGTTCCGAGTTTGTCCGGCTAACGTATTGCCGCTCAGCCGCGAGCGGCGATCGCTGTCATCTCGATAGTCTCGATCGTCCTGCGCCGCGCGTCGGCTGCAGCGGCATGTTAGCCGGTCAGCCTGGATGTCGTCCGCGACCTCGGTCGAAGCAAGAGCAATTGCTACTTCGCTCGGCGGCGTGGTTCCTGCGTTCGGATGAACAACAA
>JAIVJE010000206.1 GCA_020200195.1 Acidobacteriota bacterium
GGATTTCGGGATCCGGCCCGTGATGCGCATGTCGCACCAGATGCTCTACTCACCGTTTCCCGATGGCCAGTCGCGCCGCCCGCTCCTGATCGTGACCAAACAGTTGTACGCCGCGCACTACCTCGACGCGGCGCTCAGCATCACCCTCGCGCTCGACACGGACCGCAGCGCCTGCGCGCAGACGGCTCAGGCTGCCGAGGGCTCCGGGCAGGAGTTCTACTCATCCAGGTCAACCGGGCGCGGACGCGTTCGCTGAGCGGGTTCCTCCGCACTATGGTGCGAGCGACGTCCTGCGCCGCAGCCGCGACCTGATGGACAGGACACTGCGGGTCACCAAACAGGCGCTGGAACGCTGAGCGCACGTCGCACTCGCACTGGCACGTTGCACGTGGCACCGCCCGTCGCACGCTGAACGTCGCACGTCGCACCGAACGTTGAACGTTGCCCGTCGAACGTTGAACGTGCTCAGACCTCCACCTCCCCCCGTCCCACCATCACGGACTTGCCGCCGACGCGGACGCGAGTGATAGCCTCGCCGCTGCTCTCGATCGAGATATGGATCCGGCTGGGGCGCCCCATCGCAACGCCTTGCAGGCTGATCATCGATCGCGCCTGGTCGGCCGTGACGACGCGGTAATGGAGGAGGTAGCACCCGAGAGGACCGCTGGCGGCGCCCGTCGCGGGATCCTCCACAATGCCGAAGTCTGGCGCGAGCATGCGGCTGTAGATCGTCTCATCTCCGCCTCCCGCGCGATCCGTGGTGAAAAAGAAGACCGGCCGCTCCTCGAAGCCGGAGTCGCGACACAGGCGCGCGAGTGCTTTTCGATCGATGGCGACAAGATCGACCGCGGTACGCGTCGCGACAGGAACGAATAGAAAAGGCACGCCGCAGGAGACGACCTGCGCGGGCAGATCGGCGGTGAGGTCCGGCCGTTCGAGGCCGACAGCCTGAGCCAGCGCCCCGCGATCGTCGATCACGGAGCCGAACGACGGGAGCGTCTGTGTCATCCAGGCGAACGACAACGCAGCGCTGCTCCATTCGAGCGACACGGGTGTCGGTCCGACCCCCAACTCGAAGACGAAGTCCGGCCGTCCGGGCGCGATCATCCCGTCAGCCGCGAGGGCGAACGTGCTGCCGATCGTCGGATGGCCGGCCATCGGGAGCTCGTCGCCAGGCGTGAAGATCCGCATGCGCACGTCGCCCCCCGCTTCGGGCGGGAAAATGAACGTGGATTCGGAAAACGCCATCTCCACGGCAATCTTCTGCATGACATCGGCGGTCAACCCATCAGGTTCCGGGAACACGGCGAGCTGGTTGCCTTCGAAGCGCCGATCGGTGAAGACGTCGAGGTGGAGGTAGCGATAGGTGGGCATGCGCGGCATTGTAGGCTCCCCATTCGTCAGGAATGGTAGCCAATGCAGGGACGGTCCTACACGGTGCGGCCGCCACCGGCACACTGCGTCTCTGTCTAGCTCCCGCGCTGGTCGCGCAGCGGCAGCTCCGCCTGTCCGCTGCCCACTCCGCAACCCGACGCACTGCGAAGCGGGGAATTGGGCGCAGCGATTCCTCGCGGCGACTTCCCGGTGGCGTCCGGCTTAAGCCGGACGCCTAAGCACACTCGATCCCTGAACCGAACACTGCAACTGAGGACGACGGCACCTCACGCTGCGGTCCGGCTGAAGCCGGACACTACGACTGAGAACACTTCCGCCTGCGTGATCCGCGTCGAATCAAGCCACCACCGGCGCAACAGTGCGCCTGGCTGACTTGGCCCAAGTACATCCCATAGTCGCCGCGGCATCGAAGAGTATGAGCTGCGACCGATTCCCGGATTGCGTAGTGGGCAGCGGCCAGCGTGGCGGCGGCGCGCGCGGGCGGCGGTCTCATACGGAAGCGCGTCTGCTATCCTGACGCTTTCGGAGGACTCTGTTGGCGAAACGGTCGAAGAAAGGCCACGCGTCGCTGTTTGACGACGATGGCGGCGGCGCGGTGGTGGATGCAGAGGGTCGGGGCGGTGGATCGGGCGAGCCGGAGCCGGTTGCGCTCCACGAAGCCGCGCAGGTCAGGTATCTCAACTACGCGCTCTCGGTCATCACGTCACGGGCGCTCCCAGACGTACGCGACGGGCTGAAGCCGGTGCAGCGCCGCATCCTCTATACGATGTGGCAGCAGAATCTCACCGCCGACGCCAAACATCGCAAGTGCGCCAAGGTCGTCGGTGACGTGATGGGCAACTACCATCCGCACGGCGACTCGGCGCTCTACGAGACGCTCGTCCGGATGGCGCAGCCCTTTTCGCTCCGGTATCCCCTCGTGGACGGCTCCGGCAACTTCGGGTCGCTCGACGGCGACAGCGCAGCGGCGATGCGCTACACCGAGTGTCGTCTGGCCCGGCTCAGCGACGAGCTGCTCACCGAGATCGATCAGGCGACCGTGCCGTTCCGGCCCAACTACGATGGCACCCGCTCCGAGCCGGTCGTCCTGCCGTCGCGCATTCCCAACCTGCTGATCAACGGCGCGACCGGCATCGCCGTAGGGATGGCGACGAACATCCCGCCTCACAATCTTGGTGAAGTGTGTACGGCGCTCTTCAAGCTGCTGGACAATCCGGATCTGAGCAGCGTGCAGTTGTGCCGCTACGTCAAAGGGCCCGACTTCCCGACCGGCGGCCAGATGCTGAACTCGCCGGAGGAGCTGAAACAGATCTACAAATCCGGATCCGGTGCGATCCGTCTTCGCGCCACGTGGGAGGAGGGCCCCGTCACGCGTGGCGGCAAGACGATCTACATCACCAGCGTCCCGTACACAGACGTCCGCATCGCGCTCGAGCTGAAGAAGGATTCCGACGAGAAGATGGTGATGGCGTATCTGTTCAAACATACGCCACTGCAGTCCAGCTTCATCGTCAACCTGACCTGCCTGATCCCGACCGAGAACCCGGACGTTGGCCGGCCCGAGCGGCTGGATCTTCACGCGATGCTCTGGCACTTCCTCCACTTCCGGCTGGACGTAGTGACCAGGCGGCTCGAGCACGAGCTCAACGCGCAGAAAAAGCGCATCCATCTCCTCGAGGGGTTCGAGAAGGTCTTCGACGCCCTCGACGAGATCCTCAAGATCGTGCGCAAGTCCGAGGGCAAGGCGGACGCGGCGCAGCAGATCATCAAGCGGTTCGGCCTCGACGCAGAGCAGACGGACGCGGTACTCGAGTTGAAGATCTACCGCCTGGCGAAACTCGAGATCCTGATCATCCGGAAGGAGCTGGAAGACCGGCGGCGCCGGACGAGGCAGATCCAGACGCTGCTCAAGGACGAGCAGAGCCGCTGGGACATCGTCCGCATCGAGATCGAGGAGATGCAGAAGAAGTATGGCGACGCGCGGCGGACGAGCATCTCGAGCGACGAGGGCGAGGCGGAATACTCCGCCGAAGATTTCATCATCGAGGAAGACAACATCGTGCTCGTGTCCCGCGACGGCTGGGTGAAGCGTCAGAAAGAGGTCCGCGATATCTCGGCGACCCGCGTGCGCGAGGGTGATGCCGTGCTCGCGGTGCTGGCTGGAAGCACGCGGGCTTCCGTCGTGTTTTTCAGCAGCTTCGGTGTGGCCTACACGGCGCGCATCACGGACATTCCGGCATCGACGGGCTACGGCGAGCCGATCCAGCGCTTGTTCAAGCTCAAGGACGGCGAACGGATCGTGAATGCGATGAGTCTCGATCCGAGGGCTGCCGGGAGTATCACCGCGAAGAAGGAAAGCGCCGAACCGCCCGTGCACGCGGTGGCCGTGACCAGCGACGGCTACAGCATGCGGTTCAGCCTCGAGCCGTTCATCGAGCCCAGCACGCGCGCCGGCCGCAGATACGCGCGCGCGGCCAAGCGTGCGGAAGTGGTGGGCGTGGCGCGCGTGACGGGGGAAGAGATTCTGATCGCGGCGACCCGCGACGCGCGCGCCATCCTGACCAGGGTCGACGAGATCAATTTCCTGTCGGGCGCCGGCCGCGGCGTCATCCTGATCAAGCTTGTCTCCGACACTGACCGCGTGCTCGGGTTCATCGCATCGACTGGCGACCGGGATCTGCTGACGGTCGAGACGACTCGCGGTGCGGAGCAGACGATCAGCACCACGAAGTACGAAGTCACCGGGCGCGGCGGGAAGGGACGCGAGCTCCTGCAGCGGGGCCAGTTCACGAAGATTGTATGGCCCACGCCCGACGTGCCCCAGCCATTCGCCGAATAGTCTCGCGCTCAGGAGCGAGTAGAATTCGGCGACATGGTGACGATGCTGCTCATCGCTGTCGCTTTCACAGCGACACCCGCGACCGCGCTGGAAGACTGGACCCGCTTTCGTGGGCCGAACGGTTCGGGTCTGTCGGACACAAAGGGCCTGCCGGTAGAGTTCGGGCCGGCTCTGAACGTGGTCTGGAAAGCGGAGTTGCCGCAAGGTTACTCGTCCCCCGTCATCGCGGGCGAGCGCATCTTCCTCACCGGTTTCCGCAACGACAAGCTACTGACACTCTCGGTCGACCGCAAGACCGGCAAAGTAATCTGGGAGAGGGAAGCGCCCCGCGATCGCACCGAGAAGCTCGATCCGCGGAACCATCCGGCATCGGCAAGCGCCGCCACCGACGGACAGAGCGTGTTCGTGTTCTTCGGCGACTACGGGCTGCTTGCGTACGACGTCAGCGGCAAGGAGCTCTGGCGGAAACCGCTCGGGCCTTTCAACAACATCTATGGGATGGGCGCCTCGCCGATTGTCGCCGACGACAAAGTCGTCCTGGCGTGCGATCAGAGCACCGGGTCGTTCATTGCAGCGTTCGACAAGAAAACGGGAAACGAACGGTGGCGTACCGCGCGACCGGAGGCGAAGAGCGGCCACTCGACGCCGATCGTCTATAGACCCGCTCACGGCGGAACGCAGATCCTGTTGCCCGGATCATTCCTGCTCACCGCCTACGCCGCCGAATCTGGCGCACGCGTGTGGTGGGTCGGGGGATTGGCGTTCGAAATGAAATCTGTCCCCGTGATCGACGGAGACACGCTCTACATCAACGGATTCGGGTCTGGCGAGAACGAGCCGGGCCGCCGCGTCACCGTCGCCCCCTCCTCGGAGGTGTTCGCCGCCCAGGACGCGAACAAGGACGGCAAGCTGTCGGCTGCGGAGCTCCCGAACAAGCACGCGCAAGAGGCGATGGCGTTCGTGGACCTCGACGGCGATAAGCAGCTCAGCGTCCAGGAATGGGACTACTACAAGGCAGCCATGGATTCCGAGAACGGAATGCTGGCGATCCGCCTCGGCGGCAAGGGAGACATGACCGAGAAATCGGTCCGCTGGACCTATCGGCGCGCCGTGCCGCAGCTTCCCTCACCGGTCGTCTATCAGAGCGTCCTCTACATGGTGAACGACGGCGGCATCGTCACCAGCCTGAAGCCGGACACGGGTGAACTGATCATGCAGGGTCGACTGAAAGGCGCCATCGATCGGTATTACGCCTCGCCGGTTGCCGGCGACGGCAAGATCTACATGGCGAGTGAGAAAGGAAAGGTGGCCGTGCTCAAGCCCGACGGCGGCCTCGACCCGATCGCGGTCAACGACATGCAGGAAGACATCTACGCGACCCCCGCGCTGCTCGACGGCCGCATCTATTTGCGCACCCGGACGACGCTGTACTGCCTGGGAG
>JAIVJE010000207.1 GCA_020200195.1 Acidobacteriota bacterium
ATGCCGACGCCCTCGCGTCGGCAAAGATCCCGGTCTTCGACGTCGCCAGCCGGTACACCGAGCTCGGCGAAGCGTTGCTGCCGCTCATCAATCCCGTCGTCGCGGCCAAGTACGGGATTCAGATCGCGAGCTTCATTATCGAGAACGTCTCGGTGCCGCCGGAGGTCGAGCAGGCGGTCGACAAGCGATCGAGCATGGCGGCAGTCGGCAACCTGAACGACTACGTGAAGTTCCAGATGGCCCAGGGAATGGAGAAGGGCGGCGGCGCCGGCGGCATGGCGACGGAGATGGCTGTCGGTCTGTCGATCGCCCAGCAGATCATGAAGGAGCAGGGGATGCCCGCTGCGGGCACGCCTGCCGCCAGCGTCACCGCAGACCTGCTGTCGCCGGCAGACGTAGCCAAGGCACTAGGCGTCCCCGAGACCGACGTCATGTCGATCATCGCGGCGGGCGAGCTTTCGGCCAAGAAGATCGGCGCGTCCTACCGGATCAAGCGCTCGGCGCTCGACGAATACCTGTCACGGTGACATGCCGGACGTCACGGCTGTTGAGAAATTTCCGTGCGCCGCGTGCGGCGCGCAGGCCGAATGGAATCCCGCGCGGCAGCTGCTCGTATGCCCGTTCTGCGGAACGGCGACGCCGTTTCGAGTCGACGCAACAACGGGCGCGATCGTGGAGCTGGATCTCGTCAAGGCATTGCGCGAGCTGCCCGACGATCAGCGGGGTTGGGAGACCGCGCGCCGCACGGTCCAGTGCCGCAGCTGCAAGGCAGTGTCGGTGTTCGACCCCGAGCGGGTCGGGCAGAACTGTGACTTCTGCGGATCACCGGCTCTCGTCGACTACGAAGAGATCAAAGCGCCGATTCGTCCGCAGAGCCTGCTGCCGTTCAAAGTAACCGAGCCGCAGGTCCGCGAACAGATTCGAAAATGGTATGCGGGTAAATGGCTCGCGCCCAACGCGCTCAAGCGGCGCGCGCTGGTGGACCGCGTCCACGGCGTCTACATTCCGTACTGGACGTTCGACGCGCACGTGGTCTGTCCGTGGGAGGCTGAGGCTGGACACTACTACTACACGACGGAACGCTACCGCGACAACAAAGGTCACAATCAGACGCGACAGGTCCGCCACGTCCGATGGGAACCGGCGTCAGGCGAGGTACGTCATTTCTTCGACGACGAGCCGGTGCCGGGGACGCATGGCGTGTCGCACTCGCTCCTGTCGGAGGTCGAGCCGTTTCCGACCGCGGAACTCGTCCCGTACGATCGCGGGTTCCTCTCGGGGTTCGTCATTGAACATTACCAGGTCGTGCTGGTCGAGGCCGCGCAGAACTCGGTGGCAGGGATGACGCGCAAGCTGCGCGACATGTGCGCCGCCGAGGTGCCAGGCGACACGCATCGCAACCTGCAGATTCATCCGACGTTCTCGGGACAGACGTTCAAGCACATCCTCGTGCCGATCTGGCTGCTCTCGTATACCTACGGCGCCAAGGTGTACCAGGTTGTCGTCAACGGGTATACCGCGGCGATGGCCGGTGAGTACCCGAAGAGCCCGTGGAAGATCGCGCTGCTGGTGCTCGTCGCGATCGTCATCGCGCTCATCGTCCTCGTCATCATGAGCCAGGAATGAGCCTGACGGTGCCGGCGTGGACCGCGGGAATCTCCGGGCGGAGTCGGGTGTTTTGAAACAGGGAGGATCGACGTGTCCGACAAGCTGAAGATACCCTCGAAGAACGACGCGCTGCCGGGGCGCACAGAGCGCATGCCGGTGCCCGCGGCGCATTTCGTCAATGGCGCGCGGCTGGAACCACCGTTCCCGAGCGGGCTGCAGCAGGCGATGTTCGGCCTGGGCTGTTTCTGGGGCGCGGAAAAGAAATTCTGGCAGCTTCCCGGCGTGTACTCGACTGCCGCAGGGTACGCCGGTGGCCATACGCCCAACGCGACGTACCGGGAGGTCTGCACCGGCATGACAGGCCACAACGAGGTCGTTCTCGTCGTGTTCGATCCCGCGCGCATCTCGTACGACACGCTGCTGAAGACGTTTTGGGAGAGCCACGACCCGACCCAGGGCATGCGCCAGGGGAACGACGTCGGCACGCAATATCGGTCCGGGATCTACTACTACGACGACGCACAGCGCGCCGCCGCCACGCGGTCACTCGAGGCGTACCAACGGCAGTTGACCAACGCGGGGCACGGAGTGTAACGGTACGAGAGTGGTGCACGTGCAGGGTGCACGCGCAGGGTGCAGTGCAGTGCACGTGCGAGGATGCCGGTGCGGTGCACGTGCACAGCACCGCACCTTGCACCCTGCACATTGCACGTGCACCCTTGAGGTACAATCCCCCCATCTCATGGAATGGTGGCACTGGCTCGCGCTGGGCCTTGTCCTGGTCGCCCTGGAGATGGCGGCGTCAGGCGGCTTTTACGTGATCTTTTTCGGCATCGCGGCCATCGCCATCGGCATGCTGCATCTGGTCGACATGGCCGGACCGGTGTGGCTGCAGCTGCTGCTCTTCTCCGTCCTTTCGGTGGGGTCTCTCCTGGCTTTCCGCAATCCGCTGATGCGGTGGATGAAGCTGGATGCGCCGGGGCGTGACGTAGACTCCCTGGTCGGCGAAACGGCCACGCCGCTCGAAGACATCCCCGCTGGAGCGGTCGGGCGTGCCGAGCTCCGCGGCACGGTATGGTCTGCGCGCAATACCGGCGCCCAAACACTCACGCGCGGAGCCCGTTGCACCGTCTTGCGCATCGAGCGCCTGATGATTGACATCGAAGCAGAAGGAGCGCGCACATGACCAGCGGCTTGATGATCGTTTTCATGATTCTTGCGGTCCTCGTCCTGATCATCATTGCCAAGACCGCGGTCGTGGTCCCCCAGCAGAGCGCGTTCGTCGTCGAGCGGCTGGGGCGGTTCAGCGCAACGCTGAGCGCGGGGTTCCACGTGCTGCTGCCGTTCGTCGACACCATCCGATACCGGCATTCGCTCAAGGAGATCGCGGTCGATATCCCCGCCCAGGTCTGCATCACGCGGGACAACGTGCAGGTCGGCGTGGACGGTGTGCTGTACCTGAAAGTCTTGAACCCGGAGCGTGCCTCGTACGGCATCACGGATTACATGTTTGCTATCAGCCAGCTCGCCCAGACGACGCTCCGCAGCGAGGTGGGGAAGATCGATCTGGACAAGACGTTCGAAGAACGCACCAACATCAATACCGCGGTCGTCAGCGAGCTCGACAAGGCGTCGGAGTCGTGGGGCGTCAAGGTGCTGCGCTACGAAATCAAGAACATCACCCCTCCGCACGACATCCTGGCCGCGATGGAGAAGCAGATGCGCGCGGAGCGCGAGAAGCGCGCAGTCATCCTGACGTCGGAAGGCACGCGGGACGCGGCGATTAACACGGCTGACGGCGTGAAACAGGAAGTCATCAAGGCATCGGAAGCGCGCCGGCAGCAGCAGATCAACGAGGCGGAAGGGCAGGCGGCCGCCATCATGGCGGTCGCCACCGCGACGGCCGAGGGATTGCGGCGCGTCGCCGAGGCCATCAAGCTGCCTGGCGGCTACGAAGCGGTACAGCTACGCGTTGCCGAGCAGTACATCGGACAGTTCGGCGAGCTAGCCAAGGAGAGCAACACGCTGGTGCTGCCGGCGAATGTTGCCGATGTCGGCTCGATGATCGCGCTGGCGATGAAGGCGATAGGCAAAGAACCTGGCGCGACCGCCAACCGCTGATGGCTGGACTGTCTCACCGCTGCCCGTCAGGCTAGGCCTCACGGTCCGGAGCCAGCAGCCGTTTCAGATACCTCTCGGGAGCGTTAAGAAAATCACGCGTGAGTTGCACATGCTCGGTGGCCGCCGCGGCGACTCGTTCAATCACCGGCCCGTCCAAACTGTAGACGGCTGCACCCGGATACGACAAAAGAATCGGAGAGTGCGTCGCAATGATGAATTGCGCTCCATGCGACTGCACGTGCAGTGATTTTCCTCCGTAAGCCTCTGCACCCCCAATCGAATCGATATAGCTGGCAAAGTTGAAGAAGCTCTCGGCTCGAAGGAAGACACCCGACGTGACCTTCGGCAACCACGAGAGCCGCAACGATCGCGCCAGGATGGGACCGCTCGACTGAAGCTGATATCGATGGTTTCGGTTTCCCCCTTCGGGATTGACCCACAGCACGCGGCAAGCGCTTCGAGGAGCGTCGACTTTCCGCTGCCGTTCTCGCCGACGAAGAGTGTCACCTTCGAATCAAAAGTTGATATCGATGCCGTGACTGAACGCAGGAATGGTGAAAGGAAACACCGCCGGATCCACACTGCCGGGCTCAGTCGCGGCCCGCAGAAAGAGCTTATCGCTGGTGTGGGGTACGGTTCGGCGCTTCGCCATCGGGCTAGACTGCTTGTAGGCGCTCGGCGGCGGCCTCCAGCGTCTCCTCCTTCTTCGCAAAGCAGAAGCGCAGGACCAGCGGGGCGCGCTCGCGGGAGAGAAACGGTGACGTCGGGATCGATGCCACGCCGTACTCACGGGTAAGACGGATCGCGAAGTCCGCATCCGATTCGGAGCTGATGGCGGAGTAGTCCAGCAGCTGAAAATAGCTGCCGTGGCAGGGCAGCGGCCGGAAGCGCGAGCCCTCCATCAATCTCAGGAACAGATTCCGCTTGGCTTCATAGAACGGGCCGAGCTCGGCCAGGCCGCGGCGGGCGGCGAGGAAGTCCGCAAGCGCGTACTGGGTCGGCGTGTGCGTCGAGAACGTCACGAACTGGTGAACTTTGCGGAATTCCGCCGTGAGCGCGCTGGGCGCGACGGCGTACCCGACCTTCCACCCCGTGACGTGATACGTCTTGCCGAACGATCCCACGATGAAGCTGCGCGCGGCCAGATCCGGATAGCGGGCCATGCTTTCGTGCGTCAGGCCGTCGAAGATGATGTGCTCGTACACTTCGTCGCTGACGATGACGATGTTCGTGGCGGCGACGATATCGCGGAGCGCCGCAATGTCCGCGGGACCAAGCACGGAGCCGGTCGGGTTCTGCGGCGAGTTGATAGATACGAGTCGTAGCATGGCTCGAGCACGATGGCCTCATCGCCCGGGTGCACCATTGCCGCGACCGCGTTGAAGAGCGCTTCCGTGCCGCCAGACGTGATCGTCACCTCGGAATCGGCATCGTAAGCCTGCGAGTACACGTCCGCGTACCTGGCTGCGATGGCCTCACGCAGCGGGAGGACACCGAGCATGGGCGAATACTGATTCCGGCCGGCGCGCATATGGTGCGCCACCGCGTCGATCAATGCCGGATCGCAGTCGAAATCGGGAAACCCTTGCGACAGATTGATCGCGCCGAGCTCGGTCGCGAGCCGCGACATGATGGTGAAGATGGTCGTGCCGACCGATGGCAGCTTCGAGTCGAGGCGCATCATGGAACGGCTTCGAACACTCCGCTCTCGCGGTTCTTCCGCACGCGGTCCGACCGGAACTGCTGGCCCTTCATCGCCAGGTAGACGCCCGGCGGGAGCACCTGAACGAACGACAGCGCGCTTCCCAGGTTGAACAATCCGTCAGAGCTCCCGAAGGCGTAGGGCACCATCGCGCCGGTCAAAACGATGGTCCTGTCCGTCAGGCCCGCTTCCGCCAGCGCACGGGCGGTTTCGACCATCGTGTCCGTGCCGTGGGTGATGACGATGTTCGGCTGCGGCGACGCTCGTGTGCGCGCCACGATGTGCGCCCGTCCCGCGTCATCGAGCTCGAGGCTGTCGACCATCATCACTGTCTCGACGGTGACGTCGAGCCCGCAACGTCCGCGGCGCAGCATCTCGGGCAGGTGGGTTTCGCGAAATGACAGGTGGCCGTTCAGCTCGTTGTACTCCTTGTCGAATGTCCCGCCGGTCACCAGAATCCGAATGGTCATAAGCAGCACTGCCAAATGTGAAACCGGCACCACGGTTCCGTTCGGCGAGGGCCCCATTGTAGTGCCCGCGTTGACGTCGCGCGACCCGGCGAACTGCCGCATCCTCAACGGGTTAGCGCATGCCGGCAGCCGCCGCGGCCAGGCGGCATCCCCCTTGCCCCTCGGAGGTGCTTCGGGAGGACATCAAATGTTCGGTATTGCAGCGATTCTCATTGGCGTCGTGGGCATGTTCTACGTTCGCCGCCGCTTCACGCGCAAAAAGCAGTCTGTCTAGCACGTCAGGGACGCCGAGTTCCACTGGACCGGAACAGGTCGTCGGCTGACGCCAGCACGACGCGCCGGAGGCGTTCGGGATAGTCTGGCCGGATCTCCGCCAGGAAGCGGGTCACGGTGAGCGCGGCGCTTGGGGACCTATGTCCGCTGAGCGTCGCGTCAATCCACCGCTTCGGGAAGAAGATGTCACCGGTCTGCTGGATCTCGCGCAGCATCGCGAGGCTCCTCGCGATGTATTTCTCCGACACCGCCGCTCTCAGCGGGTGGTGAAGATACGTCAGGCCTTCGAGCACCCACGGCTCCCGGCGCCGGTTCCGCACGTCCGCAAGGCTCTCGAAAAACTGTTCTCGCACTTCCGAATCGGGCGACAGCGCTGGCAGCACGAACGCGAACCGAGCCCGGCGATCGGGGTTCTCGATGCGCGCGAGCTGTGTCGAGAGGATCTCGTTCCACGCAGGGACTTCGCGCACCGCGAGCTCGAGCGCCAGCGCGATGTAGTCCGGTTCCGCCAGCGTGAGTCCCTGAACGGCGTCAGTCTTGCGCCAGACACGCTCCAGCCACTCCAGCACGGGCCGCGAGTGCGCGGTATCGCGCAACGTCGCAAACCATGCGGCTTTGCGGCTTTCAGTCGGCGCGGCGTCCAGTCCCGCGCGGAGCACGCGTTCGATCTCCGGCGCGACGGCGGCACGTTCGTCCGCGCTCAGGAATTTCCAGAACGCCTGCCTGGTGAACGTCAGCACTCGCTGCACGTTCAGTTCGTCAGTCTCGCCTGGCAGCGCGCGCAGCGCCAGGCCGACGACGTCGCGCACGCTCACACGATCCTCCAGCATGGCCTCCCAGAGCGTCAGCCAGGCACCTCCACGAGTGCGGCCGTTCTCGAGCTCTGGAAGATGTCGCGCCAGATAATCGAGGCTGCGCGCATCGAGATCGAAGCGCCCATACCCCACAC
>JAIVJE010000208.1 GCA_020200195.1 Acidobacteriota bacterium
CCCGTGTACCGCACGAAGGCCGGTGCAATCGGCGTGGCCATCTGCTACGACCGCCATTATCCCGAGTACATGCGGGCGCTCGCCCTCGGCGGCGCGGACCTCGTAGTCGTGCCGCAAGCCGGCTCGGTCGGTGAGTGGCCGGAAGGCCTGTATGAGGGCGAGATGCAGGTGGCGGCGTTTCAGAACGGCTATTTCGTGGCGCTGTGCAACCGGGTGGGACCCGAAGACTGCATCACGTTCGGCGGTGAGTCGTTCGTCTGTGCCCCGGACGGCCGGGTGATCGCGCGCGCGGCCGCACTGACAGAGGAAGTCCTCTACGCTGACCTCGACATGGGCGAAGCCGCGTTGTCGCATGCCCGCCGCCTGTTTCTTCAGCACCGCCGCCCGGAGTTGTACGCCGCGTGGGTTGCACCCGCATGAACAGCGCCGTTCCGGGCGGTCCGGTCGGACGTTGGGCGATCGTGACGTACTCCGCGCTTGCGATCTGTGCCGCCGGCGCGTGCCGTAACGTCGATGTCGACACCGAAAGCTACGCGACGTTCGCGGAAGCGCGGGATGCCGGCGCGATTGCGCGCGGCTGGATGCCCGCCCTGCTCCCGGAGAGCGCCAGCGATATTCGCCTGGCACACGATCGACGTTCGAACCGACGATGGGGTCTTTTCACGTTCGCCGAGGAGGACGCGCCCGCGTTCAAGGCGGTGCTGCAACCAGAGGAGTTCTCGCTCGTGGGGCAGACGCTGAATGTGCCAGGGCGGATCGAATGGTGGCCGGTGCAGCTTCGCGGGACGCTCGACGAGTCGCGGATCCGCGATACCGGCCTGCGTGCGTTCCGGACACGGAAGGGCGACTTCGTGGTGGCGGTGAACTGGAACCAGCGGCGCGCGTACTACTGGCCTGCAGACGCCCGATCGAGCTGAGAAATGGTGCCGAGGCCCAGAGTTGAACTGGGGACACCCGCATTTTCAGTGCGGTGCTCTACCAACTGAGCTACCTCGGCACGCGGGAACCGCGGTGGCAGAACCCCAATCATAACAAACGCCAGACTTCGGAAGAAGTCCGGCGTTCGCTCAGACCGTGTGATGCGGCGCCGTCAGACGGCCGCGACTTCCTCCCGCGTGAGCCCGAGCTCCTTGCGCACCCGCTCTTCGATCCCCTTGAAGATTGCGGGATTGTCCTTGAGGAACTGTTTGACGTTCTCGCGGCCCTGCCCGAGCCGGTCGCCGCTGAAAGCGAACCACGTCCCGCTCTTCTCGACGATCTTCCGATCCACCGCCAGGTCGAGCAGATCTCCTTCTTTCGAGATGCCCTCCCCGTACATGATGTCGAACTCCGCTTCGCGGAACGGCGGCGCGACTTTGTTCTTGACGACCTTGACGCGCGTACGGCCGCCGACGACCACGTCGCCGTCCTTGATGGCACCGATGCGGCGGATGTCGATGCGGACCGATGCGTAGAACTTCAGCGCGCGGCCGCCGGTCGTGGTTTCCGGGTTGCCGAACATCACGCCGATCTTCTCGCGCAACTGGTTGATGAAGATTAATGACGTTTTCGATTTCGATACGACGCCGGTGAGCTTGCGGAGCGCCTGCGACATGAGCCGCGCCTGCAGACCCATCTGCGCCTCGCCCATCTCCCCTTCGATCTCGGCCCGCGGCACGAGCGCGGCCACTGAATCGACCACCACGACGTCGACCGCGCCTGACCGGACCAGCACTTCGACGATTTCCAGCGCCTGCTCGCCGTTGTCGGGCTGCGAGACCAGCAGGTTATCCAGATCCACTCCCAGCTTGCGCGCGTATTGCGCGTCGAGCGCGTGCTCCGCGTCGACGAACGCTGCCATGCCACCAAGTTTTTGCGCCTCGGCAATCACCTGGAGAGAAAGGGTCGTCTTGCCGGAAGACTCCGGTCCGAAGATCTCGATGACGCGGCCGCGCGGCACGCCGCCGATGCCGAGCGCGTAGTCGAGGCTGACCGATCCGGTGGAAATCGCCGGAATGGCGTACACCGCGTCTTTCTGACCCAGGCGCATGATGGAGCCTTTACCGAACTGCTTCTCGATCTGGCCGACGGCCATGTCGATGGCCTTGAGGCGCTCGCGGTCGTTCCGTTCTTCAACTGGGGGCATTCGCACTCCTTGAAAAATCGTTCTGGCTGGGAGTGCATTCTAGGAGTGTGCCGGGGAGAAAGTCAAGCGCAAATATGTGCACGAGCTCCACATAGATGGCTTGTTATCAGTGGCTTACGGCCATCTTGGACTTTCGCCTCCGGATGCCCGGATTGGCAGGTTTTGCCCGCCCCTTGGCGTCCCAGCTACGCAGTTCTCGGCCTCATTCAGCTTGACGTTTCGCACGACCCCGACGATTTCCCGCCACACGGGCTGCTCCGCAGTCCCTTCCGAAAAAGAACGCCAACCGCGCCCTGATGGGATCCCGTCCCCCGAAATGGCGCCTCACGAGCTCATCGTCCACGACGACGACAGGAGGGGCGTCTGGCGAATCACGTTCGTCCAGATAGCGGCCCGTCAGCAACGGGATTTGCAGCGGTTGAAAGTAGCCCGGACTTGCGCCCCGGTCGTGGAGCCGCGAGCCGCGTCCTTGAGCGTGTGCTGGAGGTTCGGTCGCGAGGCGTGCAGCGCAGGGGTGAGTCCGAAGAGCAGGCCGATCGCAAGCGCGGCGGCAAAGGTGAACCACAGGGCGCGAGCTTGCGCCGCATTCTCACGGCGTAGCGAAGGTCGGGGATCACAGAAAGGGAAAAGGGAAAAGGGACAAGGGAAAAGGGACAAGGGAAAAGGAAGAGAAGAACGGGTACGCACGGTCAGTTAGATGGGCGCGACGCGAAAAAGGTGTGAAGTATTCTTACGCTCATGCCGTCACCGGTGGGCCACGTGCTCGGAGGACTCGCTGCGGGCTGGCTTGTCGAGACGCCGCGACCCAACAGGCACTGGCTGGTGTATGGC
>JAIVJE010000506.1 GCA_020200195.1 Acidobacteriota bacterium
CCGCTATAAGAACTACGCACGAATCGCCCCCAAAAACAAAGACTCCTGCAGACGCGTTCCTGCAGGAGTCATTGGTCTCCGTGGGCGGAGACGGTTCATGGCGCACTCCACCGCTCGATGCGCCCATCCTACATCAGGCCATCGGCCCGCCGGAGCTGCGTGGCCCAGACGAAGCATGGGATCGCAAAAAGCTGGGCGGTCACCGAGAACACCATCAGACCGGCAATCGAATGCGCATACATCCATCCCATCAACGCGCTGCCACTGAACCAGGCGACGCCGTACGCCAGATTGAACACGCCATACGCCGTCGCGCGCCTCGCCGGTGACGTCATGTCAGCGATCGCCGCGCGCATGATCGACTCTTGGGCGCCCATGCCGATACCCCAGAGGATGGTTCCGAGGACCGCGAACTCGGCCCGAGCACCGAACCCGAACAGCGCGAAGCTGGCCGACACCACCGTCGAGAACACCAACACGGTCACGCCGGACCGATCGAACCATCGTCCGAAGATCACCGCCGCGATCGCATCCACGCCCATGGCCAACGCATACAACGCCGGAATCCACGCGAGGCTGACGGTGCCTGCGCGGCCGAAGTGATACGCGAGTAATGGGTAGTCAGCGTAACCGGCAGCCACCAGGGCGCTTCCACACAAGTACACCCAGTACGCCTTCGGGAATCCGGCGGATGTGGAGAGCCGCACGTCCGGAATCTCGAGGTCCTGCGGCCGCGGGTAGAGACGCCAGGCGAGCGCCAGCGTGCCCAGCGCGGCCAGTGCCGGAACCAGCAACGCGGCGAATCCGCGGCGGTAGTCGGCGTTCTGCGCAATGACAACCGTCAGCACCAGCGGCCCGACCGTGGCTCCCACCTGATCGAGCGCCTCGTGCAGCCCGAATCCCCAACCGCGGCCTGTGGTCTTGGTCGCGTACGACAGCATCGCATCACGGGCCGGCGTGCGGAGCGCCTTCCCCGTCCGTTCGAGGATGACCAGCGCCGCGGCCACCTGCCAGTTCTCCGCGAACGCGAGCAGAGGCACGGCGAACAGATTGAGCGCGTAACCGGCAAACGTGATGGCCCAGTAGTGGTGCGTCCGATCGGCCAGGCGGCCAGACCAGAGCCGCAACCCGTAGCCGACCAGCTCACCGCCGCCTGACACGACGCTGATCGCAAACGCCGACGCGCCAAGCATTCCGAGGAACGGGCCGACGGCGCTCCGCGCACCCTCGTACGTCATGTCCGCGAAGAGACTGACGATGCCGAGCAGGATGACGAAGTTCAGAGCTCGCGACGTGCGCATTCCGTCTCCGATGCCGGCCGACCGATGTGTTCGAGCACGGGCGCCGCCGCGCGCCGTACGATAAACGACCGATGTCCGAGGGCATCCAACGCGATCCGCCGAGCGTCATCATCCGCCACCACGATGAGTGCGCTCAGAAGGCCGGCGAGGACATGCGGCTCGTTCGGAAACCGCCGCATGGCTGTCTCGATCGCGCGCGATGCTTCCGGATCGCGCCGAGCCGCCAAGGCGAGGGCCGCCCGAATCACGGTGTCGGCGATTGGATGCGTGAGCGCGGCCATCAGCTTGTCGCGGAAGTCGCGCTCGTGAAGGATGGTGATATCGGCTCCGCAGTGGGAGCACCGACGCGCGTCGTGGGGAACGACTCGCCAGCATGCAGGACAGAGCGTCGTCATGGCGGCCTCCAGGCAGATTCCTGCCGATGGGTTCTCAGCAGGAGTCATCAGCCTGGCGGGCACCAGACGGGCAACGGCGGACTCCATCGCCGTACGTGTCTATCTCTTGAAGACGAATGCTTGGCACAGGGCGTTCGCTGCGCACCAGAGCTGGACTCAAGGGGGTGGTGGCCCCTTGACGCAGAACCACGTCACCACGCCCAGCATCATGATCACCAGGCACGCCACGGCAATCATTCCAAGCAGGGTCATATTCGTCGCCCAAAAACAAAAAACTCCTGCAGGTGCGTTCCCGCAGGAGTCATTGGTCTCACCAGGTGAGACGGTTCATGGCGGACTCCACCGCCCGCCCGTTTTTTCCATCCTACACCACGTCACAGGCAGGTTCAGCCGGACTTGGATCGCCGGGTGGAATGTTCTGGTAGCGTAGCGAAGGCGGTGCGCTCGGCGCCTCTGGAGCCTACGATCCCGCTGTGAAGATCCTGATCATCTCCGACGTTCACGGCAATGCTGAGCCATTGAACGCCATGACCGAGTCGTACGATGAACTGTGGGTGCTCGGCGATCTGGTCAACTATGGTCCGGAACCCGCATATGTCATTCGCCGCTTGCGACAGCGCGCGACATTGATCGTACGCGGCAACCACGATCACGCCGTGGGTTATGACGTTGACCCGAGATGTTCTGCTCCGTTCCGCGCGATGGCGGAAGCCACACGGCAACACGCGCTGAAGACGCTCTCTGAGGAGGACAAGCACTTCCTTCGCGACCTGCCGCTTACGGCGTCCGTCGAGCGCGACCAGCGGCGCTTTTTCCTGTGTCATGCGACGCCGTCAGACCCATTGTTCGCGTACTGTCCGCCTGATTCGCGAGCGTGGGTGGACGAGAGCGCCGCAGTCGACGCCGATGTGATTCTCGTGGGCCATACGCATCTGCCGTTCGTCCGTCGCATTGGCAACCGGACGGTGGTGAATCCCGGCAGTCTGGGGCAACCCAAGGAGGGAGGGCCCGACGCCTCCTACGCCGTTTGGCAGGACGGGGAGCTCACACTTCGTAAGCTGAAGTACCCAGTGGACCGCACGATCGCAAAGATCGCAGACCTGCCCCTACCGACGGAGATCACAGCTGCTCTGCGTCATCTGCTCGAGACCGGACGCCCGCCCACTTCCTGAACCTGCCGAGAATGGCGCATTGACGGCACGGTTCGCACCTCCGCATAATGGGGGAAACGGCGGTGGAGTCCGCCCGTAACCGCCGCGCTCCCGGCATGTCTTCCGAGGCCGGGAGCATGACGACGACCCATCTGCAATCGGATACGGCGCGAGGTCGGCCATGACGGAGGTCTGGCTTCGTGCAGCCCTCTGGCTCGGGCTCGCGCTCGCGGCCACGCTGATTTCGATTCGGCTGCGAATTGCGACCGCGCTGTCCGAGATCGTCGTCGGCACAGTCGCGCAACTCCTCATCGGCGCGTTTGTCGGGACCGCTCTGCTCGGCACAACCGACAGCTGGATCACCTTCTTATCCGCCACTGGCGCGGTGTTCCTCACCTTCCTCGCTGGCGCCGAGCTCGATCCCGCGGTGCTGCGCGCCAAGTGGCGGGAGACCGGCGTGATCGGGCTGGTCAGCTTCGCGGCCCCATTCCTCGGGTGCGCGGCCTATGGGCGGTATGTCCTCGCGTGGGACTCGCAGGCGAGTTGGCTCGCCGGCGTGGCGCTATCGACCACGTCAGTGGCGGTCGTGTACGCCGTGATGCTCGAACTCGGTCTCAACAGCACGGGGTTCGGGAAAGCCGTTCTGGCGGCCTGCTTCGTCACGGATCTGGGAACCGTGGTCGCGCTCGGGTTGATCTTCGCGCCGTTTACGGCCCGCACGCTGGTCTTCGCACTTGTCACCGCGGTTGTCGTCGGCGTCTTGCCGTGGGTGACCTCACGCTTCTTTCGAACATTCGGCGGGCGACCCTCGGAACTCGAGGTCAAGTACCTCCTGCTGGTACTGTTCGCCCTCGGCGGGTTGGCGACCTGGGCAGATAGTGAGGCCGTCCTACCGGCGTACCTGGTCGGGATGGTCCTCGCGGGCACCGTCGGCAAGGACCACGCCTTGATCAGACGGTTGCGCACGCTGACGTTTGGTCTGCTCACGCCCTTCTATTTCATTCGCGCCGGCTCGTTCGTTTCGGTGCCGGCCCTCGTCGCCGCTCCCACGGTCGTCGGCGGGCTGCTGGTGGTAAAACTCTTGACGAAGACACTTGGCATCTGGCCTGTGACACGGCTGTTCCGGTATCCGCGCACCGAAGCCGCATACGCCACGCTGCTGATGTCCACCGGACTGACGTTCGGCAGTATCTCGGCGCTGTTCGGTCTGACGCACGACATCATCGGTCAGGCGCAATACTCGTATTTGATTGCGGCAGTCATCGGCAGCGCGGTCGTCCCCACGCTAGTGGCGAACGCGTTCTTCGTGCCCGATGCCGAGACCGCGTTCGAGGACGCGCTCGACCTCGCGGCGCTTGCCCGGGCGCGACTCTCCGTCGTGTCGGTCGCGAGTCCTCCCGAGCCGCCGACAGAAGTCGAGACGCAGGCCGCCATCGAAGCAGCCACGGCTCATTACGAGAAACTGTTCGAAAGCTTGCGCCGGCAAGCCCAGGAGCGACACGTGGAACTCCGCACGCACGTACTTGTGGGTCACCCCGCAGATCAGATCTTGAAAGCGGCCACCGCTCAGAGTGCCGACCTGATTGTCGTTGGCCGCCGCGGCCGATCGGCGATCCGCGAATGGGTCTCCGGCTCAACGTCGCGACGGGTCGTCTCGCACGCCAACTGCCCTGTCCTCGTCGTGAGGGCGCGTTGATGACGATGCTGATGCCGTACCTCCTTGTCGGTGTTGGTGGATTCGTTGGCGCCAATGCGCGATTTGTCATCGCACGGCTGGTGGGGGACGCCTTCGAGACACGCTTTCCGCTGGGCACGTTCGTCATCAACATCAGCGGCTCGTTCCTGTTAGGCGTGCTCGGCACAATCATCGCGCTGAAGGTGATGCCGAACTCGGAGGCGATGCGGCTCGCCCTGGGCGTCGGCTTCCTGGGCGCGTTCACGACGTTTTCCACCTTCGAATTCGAAACGCACGCCCTGTTCGAGGACGGATCCTGGCTGCTGGCCACCACCAACATGTTTGCGAGCCTGTTCGTGGGACTGATCGCTCTCAGGGCCGGGATCGTGCTCGCGAGAACGTGGCTGACGTGAGGGAACGGCCATGAGGACCGAATCGGAACAGGTCCTGTGTCGGTTTCAACTCTCGAACTTCATTCGACACGGCATGTCGCCGCTGTACGAATGGATCGTCGAGACCGCCCACCGGGAAGGCTTGCAGGGTGCGACCGTGCTGAAGGGCTTCTACGGTCTTCGGCCTGAAGGGTCGGTCCTCGAGGAGCACACCTGGTCGATTTCACAGGAGCTCCCGATGATCGTCGAAGTGGTCGACGAACCGGCGCGTATCGAAGCACTGTTGGCAAAGGTCGAGCCCGTCTTCCGTGAAGGCATCATCACGCTGGAGCGCGCCCATGTGCTCTTG
>JAIVJE010000507.1 GCA_020200195.1 Acidobacteriota bacterium
GTACGGCGATTGCGGCCGCGTCGATCGTGGCAAAAGTCACGCGGGATCGGCTGATGCTCGAGCTCCACGTGCAAGATCCGCGATACGGATTCGACCGTCACAAGGGTTACGCGACCCGCGACCACCTGGACGCGGTTTCGCGGTTCGGGTATTCCGAGATTCACCGCCGCTCCTTCCGGCCGCCGTCGCTGTTTGAGAGAATGGATGCCTAGGCTCCCCCGCCCGGCCCGTGGAGAACCCCGTTGGCCCTCGACCGCGAAGACACGCTGAAGAAAGCCGAGAAGCTGCTCCGCCAGGGGCGGCTCGACGCCGCGATCGCCGAATACCTGCGCGTAGTCGAAGACCAGCCGCGCGATTGGAACATGGCGAATACGCTCGGCGATCTGTACGCTCGCGCCGGGCAGCTCGACAAGGCCGCCGTGCAGTACGGCCGGATCGCCGATCACTTCATGGACGCCGGGTTCTATCCGAAGGCCGCCGCGCTCTACAAGAAGATCCTCAAGATCGCGCCTGACGACGAAACCTCACAACTCCATCTCGCCGAGTTATCGAGCAGGCAGGGGCTGCTGGTCGATGCCAAGTCCTACCTGACGGCGATCGCGTCGCGGCGGCGGGCCAGGGGTGATCGCGCCGGCGCCGCGGAGATCATCCTTCGGCTCGGATCCATCGACCCGCTGGACTTCGACGCCAGGCTGACGGCCGCACGCGCGGCAGAGGAAATGGGCGATCAGCCGGGGGCGGCACTGATGTACCGGGGCCTTTACGCGGACCTGCTGGAGCGTGGTCGCCCGGCTGACGCGCTGGACGCGTTGAACCAAGCGATTCGACTCAATCCGCAGGATCGCGAAGGCCGCGCGACGCTCGCGAAGGCGGCCCTCTCGGCAGGCGATTTCGAGGGCGCACGCGGCTTTCTGGATCCGGAGACGGCCGGCGACGACCCCGCGTTACTGGTCGCGCTGCTCGACGTCGAGCTCCGCGCGGGTCAGTTGGAGCAGGCGCGGGAGATGCTGCCGCAGCTCCTCACGCGCGATCCCTCCGTCCGCGATCGCGTCATCGATCTCGCCTGGTCGCTGTGCAGCGGCAACCCTGACGACGCATTCGTCTGCGTCGACGCCGTGGTCGACGCCTCGATCGCGGCTGCCGAGTTCGCTGAGGCGGCCGGCGTGTTGCAGGAGTTCGTGACCCGCACGCGAGCGCATATTCCGGCGCTGCTGAAACTGGTGGAAGTCTGTGTCGACGGCGGCCTCGAATCCACCATGTACGACACCCAGGCGCAGTTGACGGATGCGTATCTGGAGGCCGGCCAGGCAGCCGAGGCTCGGGTGATCGCCGAAGACCTGGTGGCCCGAGAGCCGTGGGAGGCCACACACATCGACCGGTTCCGGCGCGCGCTCGTCCTGCTGCGGGTCTTCGACCCCGACTCCGTGATCGCCGAGCGGCTGAGCGGCGGCCAAGCGCCGTTCACCGCCACCGACCATTTCGTCGATGTGCCCCCCTCCACGACGGCCGCAGAACCCGAGTCTGCGCCGGCGGAGGTCCCCGCCACGCCGTTGCCGCAGGTTCCGCCGGCTCCTCCTCCGGCACCAGCCTTTCCCGTCCACGAGGACATCGACCTGACCGGCGCCCTCGGTGATCTGGAAGGGATGCACGAGGCGGCCCCGCCGCGAGAGAATCTCGACGACGTATTCAAGGACCTCCGGGACGACAGCAGCCGTCACAGCAGTACCGACCAGTCGGCGCAGCATATGAAGCTCGCTCACACGTATCTCGAAATGGGATTAGTGGACGAGGCGATCGCGGCGCTCAAGACGGCGGTACGATCGCCGCGGCAGCGCTTCGAAGCCGCGTCCATCCTCGGTCGCCTTTACCGGAAGCGCTCCGAGCACGCTGACGCGGTCCACTGGTTCGAGCGCGCCGCCGAGGCCCCCGCGCCCACCATCGAGGAGGGACGCTCGCTGATGTACGACTTCGGTGTCGGGCTCGAGGAGACTGGAGAGACTGCGCGGGCGCTCGCGATATTCATGGAGCTGCAGGCGGATGCCGGAGAGTACCGCGACGTCGCAGCGCGTGTCGATCGCCTGTCGAAAGTGCAGACGGGGGGCTGATCATCTCCGTCTTCACCCGCTTGCTGTTCGCCGCTTATTTCCTCGAAGCAGGCCTGCTGTTGATCATCATCCCGTGGTCCGGATTCTGGGACCGCAATATCTTCGCGAGCTTCATTCCCGGATTTGGACGCCTGCTGGCCAGTCCCTTCGTCCGGGGGGCGGTCTCCGGCGTCGGCGTGATCACGACTCTCGCCGGCGTTGTCGAGCTGATCGCCGCGCTCGCCGTCCGAAAGCGCGACGCGCAGGGAGCCGACGGCGCGGGAGCGTAAGCTGGCCGACCCCCTGAGAGTCTGCCTCGTGACCGATCGCCGCCGTTTTGGCGGCGACGACGTGGCCGCGCGCGAGCAGGTCACGGCTACCGCCGCGGCGGCCGCACGCGCCGGAGTGGATCTGATTCACGTTCGCGAACGGGACCTCGCGGACCGGGCGCTGGTCGACCTGGTATCGAGCGTCGTCGAGGCTGTCGCGGGCACGGCGACAGCCGTTGTCGTCAACGACCGCCCTGATGTCGCCCTGGCTGCCGGCGCGCACGGTGTGCACCTCCGCGCCGACTCCCTCCCACCACATGCTGTTCGCCGGATTGCACCTCCCGGCTTTCTCATCGGCCGGTCAGTGCACAGCGAGGACGAAGCCCGGCTCGTCGAGCAGGAGGGGGGAGCGGATTACCTGGTTTTCGGAACGGTCTTCCCCTCTCGGAGCAAACCGGATCGATCGCCCGCGGGAATCGACGCTTTGCGCCGCGCCTGTGCGGCGGTGCGGCTCCCGGTGCTGGCGATCGGTGGAATGACCGTCGAGCGTGCCGTGGACGTGGCGCGCGCCGGTGCCAGCGGCATTGCGGCGATTGGGGGCGATGGCGCAGACCGTCGCGCGGCTGCGTGACGCGTTTGACAGTCGATCGTGAGGTTGACAAGATTGCGCTGACCGCTCAGAAACACGCTCGCTGATGGATCCTGGGACTCGATCGCCTTTACTTGACCTGTTCAGACGGGGAGAAGTCTCACGCGAGGTGCGCCTCCTTGCAGCCCAGGGCGCGCTTGTCTCGCGCGCCCACGAACAGCTCGCCCTGCTCGTCATGCTCTCGACCGATCCCGACCCCGAAGTGGTCAGCACGGCGCACGCCACGCTGGATCGACTTCCGGTCCCCGCGTTGCGAGCGTTTCTCGGGCGCGGCGACGTCTCCGATGAGATCCGTGCGTTCTTCTCGGCGCGGGGCGTCGAGCCGGGCGACGCGCCGACCCCTGAAGTCGAAGACTCGCTGCTCGACGCGACGGGGCAGGCCGAACCCGATGAGGCGACCGACAGCACGCCGCTCGCATCGCTACCGATCCTGGACAAGATGAGGCTCGCCATCAAGGGTTCGCGCGAGCAACGCGCACAACTCATCCGCGATTCGAACAAGCTCGTCGCCGCCGCGGTCCTGAGCAGCCCCAAGCTGACCGACGCCGAGGTCGAGTCCTTTACCAAGATGGGGAACGTCTCCGAGGAGGTGCTCCGCACCATCGGAACGAACCGGGGCTGGTTGAAGAATTACGGCGTGGCACTCGGCCTGACACGTAATCCAAAGACGCCCCCGGCGCTGTCGATGCAACTGATGCACCGGCTGAACGAGCGCGACGTCAAGATGCTGACGACCGATCGAAACGTGCCGGAGGTGCTGCGGCTCGCGGCCCGCAAAATGCTCGTCAAGGGGCTGAAGTAACGTTGAACGTCGCACGTTGAACGTGCGCAGCCGCTTACCTCCGCCGCCGCCGCCCCCATTCCTTGCGCATCTCTGCCAGGCCCTCCATGTAAACCGTTGCGCGCTGGCGCTCCTCGACTGACGCCATCGACTTCAGCAGGTCGATGGCGCGGTCGAAGTCTCGCTCGATTGTCGCCGCCGTGGTCTTGAAGTACAGCTGCCGGATCTCTTCGAGCGGCGCGGCCGGCCGGTCCTCGCTCATGCTCCTGGAATGGTACGGGCGTCATGTCGGCGGTTTCGGCGCAGCGACGCGCGGAAACGGTCGACCGGCAGCGTGTTCAGGACGTCCTCCGCGGTGATCCATGCGCGCCGGGCGGTCAGAACGCCCCATCGCAAGCCTCCCAGCGCCGCCGGCGAGTGCGCGTCGGAGTCGATCACGAGCTTCACGCCGCGATCGCGTGCGAGCCGCGCCTGCACGTCGTCGAGGT
>JAIVJE010000209.1 GCA_020200195.1 Acidobacteriota bacterium
CCGATAGAGGTGCCCACTGCCGCGGCGTTCGATGCCTTGATTACGTCGGCGCCGCGCCCCGTCGTCGTGGATTTCTGGGCGCCGTGGTGCGGCCCGTGCCGCATGGTGGCTCCAGAGATTGAGCGGGTCGCGGCGCAAAACAGCGGCCGGTACATCATCGCGAAGGTCAACACCGAACAGCTCCCGGAACTGGGCAGCCGTTTCGGGATCCGTTCCATACCCACGATGGCGGTGTTCGGCAACGGGCGCGAGCTCGCGCGAACCGCCGGTGCCCGCCCGGCGGCTGATATCGAGGCATTCGTGCGCGCTGCGACCAGCGGATCTCCGGCTGACCTTCCGTAGCGATGAGTTCAGCTCGTACAGACGAACGTCTCGGTGCCTCGAGCGGTCGTCAGCTCGCCGAACGGTTCCAGGCGTTTATTACAGAGCGATATCCCTTTGTCTTCGGACCGGCTGTGGCGGCGTTCGACGCCGCCAGCAAGGCGGGCCGGACCCTTGACGAAGTGCGCGCAGCACTGCCCGACGAATTGCGCCAGCGTGTGACGGGTCAGGAAGTCGCCGCGACCACGGAAACCACTCCTGGAATTCCTGCCACGCGTCGGTTCGGGAGCGCCGTTGACGAGCTGGTCGACGCGTGTGACGGATTCTTCCAGCGCGCCGCGATCCGCGCGTCGCTGACGCCCGACGAACGCCGCGAGATTCTGCGCGGCATGGTGCTCACACGCGCAACAGACAATCGCCTGAAGACGTTCTTCACGGCAGGCGAAGTGCGATATGAGGGCGCGACGTTCCAGGGGAAAGGATTCCGCTCTCTGGGTCAGGAAGCGATTTATGCCGTCGGCATACGGCTTCGTCGCGGAGCCCGCTATCGCGATGACGGCGGGTGGCACGGCGACGTGGTCGCGCCGCTGATTCGCGATCTCGGGGTCGCGCTCGCCATGCGGCCGGACGCCGATGCCGTGCGTATGGTGTTGTCGGCGCAGATGGCGAAGGCGGGTCCGCCGATGGACGGGAAGGACCTCCACATCGGGGACTTCACGTCGGGCATCATTCCGGCGGCCGCGCCCTTGACCTTGGGAACGCTGACGATCGCCGGCATGGCAATGGCGTTCAGCCGTGACGGCAGCGGGCGCGTCGCGCTGTCATTCATCGGCGAAGGCGGATCGTCGCTGGGCGAGTGGCACGAAGCCATCAACCTGTGCGCCGCCAGGCGTCTGCCCGCGGTGTTCTGCATCCAGAACAATCAGACGGCCCTGTCCACGCCGGTGCGCGAGCAGTCCGCCGTGCGCGTGTTTGCGGACAAGGCGATCGGCTACGGTATCCCTGGCATCACCATCGACGGGACGGACCCGGACGAGATCGCCGCAGCGTTCGCGTGGGCCGTGGAGCGGGCACGGGGGGGCCGGGGTCCCGCGCTCATCGAGCTCGTGTGCATGCGGATGTGCGGCCATGCGCACCACGATGACATGCTGTACCTCGGCAAAGATCCGCAGGTCTCGTGGGACTACCCCTCGCTCGCCGAGCAGGGCTATGCCGACCGGGACCTTCATGCGTTCTGGAGCACGCGCGACCCGATCAAGCTGTACGCCGCGCGGCTTGCCGAGGAGCGCATCATTGCCAACGGTGAACTCGAACGGATCAAACGCGAGGCAGAGTCACTCGTCGAGGCTGAGGCGAGGAACGTGATCGACGCGCCGTGGCCGGACCCCGCGCGCGCGGGCGAGGGGGTCTTCGCAGGTGAGCCCGCGAGGCAGCGCGTGGAAGTACTGGACGACCGGTTCCGGGGGGGCGCCGCAGTCGATCCGCTGCCGCCGCTCGAGACCGGGTCACCGTACGACAAGAAAGGCCACACGTTCCTGGAAGCCGTGATGATGGGCGTGGCGGATGCGCTGCGCACCGATCCGCGCGCATTTGTGTTCGGAGAGGACGTCGGTGGCAAGTACGGCAACGCCTTTCTGCTGCTGAAGCCGCTCCTGGCTGAGTTCGGCGACCGCATCGTGAACTCGACGCTCGCTGAAGGGGCCGTACTCGGCGCGTGCATCGGGGCGGCGCTGGCGGGTCAACGGCCGATCGGCGAGATGCAGTTCAACGATTTCGTGGCCAGCGGGTTCAACCAGCTGGTGAACAATGCCGCGAAAATCCGCTACCGGTGGGGCGGATCGGTGCCGATGGTCATCCGAATGCCGTGGGGCGGGCTGCGGCACGCGGGTCCGTACCATAGCCAGAACACCGAGCCGTGGTTCTACCGCACCCCTGGATTGAAGATCGTCGTGCCGTCGACGCCGTCAGACGCGAGGGGCCTGATGGCCGCCGCCGTGGCCGATCCGGATCCGGTGCTCTACTACGAGCACATTGCGCTGTACCGCGATCCACGGATCAAGCAGGTTCTCTCGCCGGAGCCTCCGACGCCATTGCCGCTTGGCCGCGCCGCGCTGCGGCGGACCGGCGGCGACCTTGCCGTCATCTCCTACGGTGCGTATGTGCACGCCGCGCTGCGGGTCGCCGAGCGGCTGGCCGTCGACGGCATCGAGGCCAGCGTTCTGGACCTGCGAAGCCTGACGCCACTGGACCGTCCCGCGGTGCTGGCCGTCGCGCGGCACTGCAGCCGGGTGTTAATCGTCCACGAGGACTCACGGACGGGTGGCATCGGGGAAAGCCTGGCGGCGATCATCCAGGAAGAGGCGTTCGAGTCCCTCGACGCGCCGATCCGGGTGCTGGGCGCCCTTGACACACCGGTCCCGTACTCCCCTCCGCTCGAGCGGTTTTTTCTGCCCAGCGAAGCTGAAATGGAGCACGCCGCCCGCCTTTTGACCCGGTATTGACCCGGCCCTGAGGCCTGAGTTGTGTCCGTACGGATTTTTTTCGTATCCCGATTGACACAGTTCTGGCTATCTGCGACACTTTGGTCAGCTCCCCCTCACAGCCCAACGACACCCGTACGTCACCGATC
>JAIVJE010000210.1 GCA_020200195.1 Acidobacteriota bacterium
TCCAGCCAGAACGTCCGGAAGCGCGACTCGGGAACGTTGGATTGAAGCTGCAGACGAGACCGTATTCGTTTTCCATGTTCGGGTACGCCTTGGAACAATGCTCCAGGGTGGGAAGCACGATCTCAGGAGCGAATGGCAACGAGGCGACGACCGCCCACGGCGCCAACGTGCCATCATCCGGACCATACGGCACGCCTCGCGCGACATATCCACGGAAGCGCCGTGTGACTCCCCTCATCCGGCGCGTCGTCGGCCCAGGACCGTTACTGGCCGTGATGCCCCAGGCGTGCTGGCCATAATCGCGAAAGCCCTTCGGATTTCGAATCGCGTACTGTTGATTCACGTAGGTAGCGCGACGGCTGTTTTCAAAGTAGTCAATTGCTTGTCGCCGCATGAAGGCATCCTGGATGCCACGAAAGTCAATCCACACGTGAGAGAGCTGGTGCATGAACAGCGGGGCGCCGTACAGAAACTCGTGGCCGTACAGCTTCTTCCAGCGATACGTCGATGCCCACGCTCGATAGCTCGTCTCCGGCAACGGGTGCGTCGGTGAGCCAAGGCCAAGCACGTAGAGAATGAGTGCCTCGTTGTATCCCTGCCAGCGATGTCGTTGGAAACCGGTGTCCGGCTGCCAACCATGCGAAAGGGTGGCCTCGCCGTTTTGCGCCCATCGCCAGTCGATGCGCCGGTACAGCGAGTCGGCAAGCTCGCGCACCTCACGTTCAGCGTCTGTATCCCGATCGAAGTAGGCCGCGGCCGTCAAGGCGCCAGCGATGAGGACGGTCGTATCAATGGTCGACAGCTCACATCGCCACGCGCGACGGCCGGTCGTAACATCGAGGAAATGGTAGAAGAAGCCCTGATGGCCAGTCGCGTCCGCCATCGGACCGTGTGGAGTCTTCCAGAAAAAGCGCAACGTGGCCAGCGTACGCTCGACTGCCTTTGCGCGGGGCACGAACGAGCGCTCGACCGCGACCGGATAACTGGCAAGAGCTAGGCCCACACCAGCGATGCTCGCAGGAATATCGTCGGCTGCGGTGTTGTCTGGAATCAGCCCGTTCTCTGGGTTCGTTTCCTCCCAGAAGTATCGGAAGGTATTCCGCTGGAGCGTGTGGAGCTGATCCTCGCCGTACGCTGGAGCGGGATGCCGGGCCGCGCTCTTCCGCGCGTTCATGCTGGCGTGAGCTCCATGTTGAACGCCACGACGCTGTGAGGGGGCAGCTCAATCTCTAGAGCGATTTGTTCCTCACGCCATTTCACCGGACACGCCTGTCGTGTGAGGCGTGAAGCCTCTTGAAGCTGTTCGAGCGCTGAGCCGTCGAGGTACTCCGGCGCCCCCAACGCCTGCCACCCACGCTTCGCATTCGCGTGATTCTCGTCTATTCGCTCTACCCAAGCAGCGGAGGGTTCGGGCGCATGCGTAAGGTGAACGTGCACGCGTAGGTCCGCGATTGAATGGCGTGGAAGCGCATGATTCACGAGCAACACTCTCAGCGTGGCGTTGTCACGCGTGACCCAGGCGTTCACCGTCTCATGCAGACCGTCAACCAGCAGGCGTTCGTGTCCAAGCCTGTGTAACAGCTCGAAGGCGCGGTACGTCGGCTTGGCGATCCCATGCAGATTGAGCAGGCCAAATCCACCGTGAAATGGCACGGACGGAAAATAGTTCTCTTCAAAAATATCTGAGCGGATCTCGAGGATTGGACGAGGAATTCCACTCGGTGTAGTAGAGAGGACGCTTGCCGGCGTGACGGCGCGTGTCCTGTGCCCACTTCCGAAGAACCCCGCGCTGGCTATTGGCCAGCTGCGTTTCCGTATCATCGTCTTCATGACCCAGGGCGTCGGTCGGGTAATGGTGCGTGGTCACGAAATCAACCGGCACGTCGGCGCCCTCGCAGAACTCGAGAAACTCTTCAATCCATCCATCTCGCGCCGTCGCTGGGCCGCCGACTTTGAGCGACGGGTCGACCTTCTTGATGGCGTCTGCCGTGACCCGATACAGTCTGAAGTAGTCCTTCTGGGTCCCGGTCCAAAAAGCCTTCAGATTCGGTTCGTTCCACACTTCGAAAAACCACTCTGACACTTCTTGGATGCCATATCGCTCGACCCAATGCGCAACGAGCGTCTGAATCAGGGTCGACCACCGCTTGTAATCTCTTGGGGGCGTCACGTTCCCCCGGTAGTGGAAGACGGTCTTGGATCCGGACGCGAGCGCGGTCGGCATGAAACTCAGTTCAACGAACGGCCTCATGCCAATCGACAGGAGAAAGTCGACGATCTGGTCGGCGTTGAAAAATGAGTACAACAGCTCGTCGTTGTGCTTGATGACTGTTCCGACATCATCGGACAACAGGCCGTGAAACCGCACGTAGCGAAATCCCAATTCGGCCTGGCAGCGGCGCAGCTGCTGCTGCCAGTCGGCTCGAAGCGCGATCGGCGCATGGCAGCTACCTACGGTGTGCTCCCAACAATGCACAAGCTCAGTCCCTTGCTGCGACAGATCGCACGAGAACTCGACTGTTCCCATCGTCTCCCAGCCCAATTCTGAGAAGCCGTTATGACGGCAGATCCAAGAGCGCCAGACCGAATTCACCGCGCATTGTGCGGCGCAGATGCTGTGACGCTTCGACAACCACGACTTCCAAGGTCGGTCGAACGAAGGCATCCAAGAGTGACCGCCACCTCCGGCGCAGCGGGGGCGCCCTGATCAACGTCGGCAGTGTGGAGGACCTGGACGTGCGACGAGCCTGACGCGTCGCGCCAGAGCGTGGCCTTGGCACCGGCCAGGCGGAGGTCGTGTAGAACAAGCTCCGGCAGCCATGTGGGCAGCACCGGATCGACAACCAGCGTTTCGAGTGCTGCGACGGGGTGGAAGCCGAGAATCGTGTGAATCAGGAGGGGGAACGCGCTGGCGTTCCACAGCTGCGGGGTGTTGGCGCGAGGATACGCGCCCGGCGCGCCGCTCTCACCGCGACGATACCCGCCGATGCACTCAGGAATGCGGTACTCCGGATACAACGCCGCTAAGTCGAAGAGTGCCTGCGCAAGTTCCAGCGCTCGTAGCTGGTCCGAGCGAATGAGGACAACAGGCACCGCTGCACCTGGATTCCAGTGAAGCGTGGACCGTTACTTCTGTCGAGCGGGCCGCCCCGACAAAGAGCTTGGTGCGTCGAGATGCGCCCCGTCGTCCACTCCAACGCCGAGTCGATCGACCAGCTCGCCGCCAAGCCCTGACGTGCGACGTCAGGAACGTGGCGGACAACGAGTGCGCGTTCGACGGTCGGAGCGACACGTCAGCGCCGGCGACGATGTTATGCCGGCCGTCATGCTGCGTGTGGGTGAAGATGCCGCCCACATAATCCGATCGCTGCCACCCATACGTCGCGCGTCCGACCGTCGTCATCTTGTTCGGCACGTCGAACGGCTCGCCGTCGATCGTGAACGGCCGCACCGGACTGTCATCCACCGCATTCAACACGCCGAACGCCGTCTTGCCGATCGTCCCGGTGAGCTTCGATCCGTAAATCGGATCGACGATGTGGCGCGTGTGCATGGCCGTGCGCATGTTGCCGTCGCCACCGGTGCCGGCAATGTTGAACAGGCCCATGCCTTCCATGAAGAACGGACGCTTCTCCGAAAAGAACACCGGAAAACGCTGGTTGACTTGCACCTGGAACGCCTCGCTCTCGACCTGGCTGAAGTCGGGATTAATCGTGCCGTCGAGCGTGATCCCTGACGTGATCCCCAGCTTGCCGCTGGCGCCGACATTGTATGTGTCGTCGGCCGGGCCCCACCTGTTCGCGGTGTCACGCTGCTGATTGATGCCGTAGGTCACGCTCGGCAGCACTTCGACGAGACGACGTGGCTTGAGATTGCTGAAGATCAATCGTGAGGGGCGATCGAAGACCCACTGCCCCGGCAACATCTCCGGCCAGGCGTACGAGTAGCCTATGCGACTGACCTTGCGAAAGAATACGAGGTTCATCTTCACCTCGTCGGCGCCTGCGAAGCGCAGCGTCTGGAGCGGGATCTGCACTTCGACGACGTAACCGTCGCTGGTCGTCCTCGCGGCACTGAACCAGACCATGTCGGCGTCGAACTGCTCCCCGGACGCGGACGTATTGAGTGCATCCATCTGGCTGGCGCTCGGATTGGAAAACAGATGATACGCGGCCTGACCGGTGCCGGCGGAATCGAGGCTCAGCGCGATCCAGTCGTCGCTGAAGGCGGCGTCGCGCTTGGCGAGGTTGGTGCGGATCTTCTCCGGCTCGTTGTCGAAACAATGGAACGCGAAGTAGACGTTGCGATCGTCGTAGGCAATGCGGACGTCCGTTTTGTAGACGTCCGGCATCTTGTCACCCCGATTCGGGTTGTACGAGATCCATTGCCCCGTCGGCATCGGCGCCTGCGTCCACACCTGATCGTCGAGGATGCCGTCCAGTTTCGGGGGCTCCGATGCCCGCGGCACCCGGTACTCGGCCGGCGATTGCGCGAACGCGCTCGAATACAGGCAAAGACAAAGGGCGGTGGTTACGAATCGTCGTTTCATGCGGTTCATCCAATGCGAGGCCCAGATGGTTGCGCTACCTGACACTGCCGCGATCCAACATGACCGGTGTGGAGACCCAACCTGACCGTCGTGTCGGCGAATCCGACGCCATTTCATCGGGTCCACCTCGCGATCAGACACGTCCCCGTCGAATGCCGATTGGGCTGGAAGGATCGGTGAGAACCGTGGTCGTGAGCGGGCCGGCTGCGGACGTGTCAGGTTCCCCCAATCTCAATGGAATCGCGGCGACGCCCGATGGACAAGCACTCATCGTGGCACACTCGGGCCTCGGCGGCCTCTTCACCGTCGATCCAACGACCCGTCTAAGCAATCCCATCGCTGGCGTGGCTCTCTCAACGGTGGACGGCATTCTCCTGGACGGCGGCCGGCTCTACGCGATGGAGATCTCGGTAAATCAAATTGCGCAGATCAACCTCAGTCCCGACCTCTCGAGTGGAACGGTGGACTCGGTCATCACGAGCCCCGACTTCCAGGTGCCCACGACGGTTGCCCGGTTCGGCGATCGACTTGTCGTCGTCAACGCGAAGTACGACACGGGTTTCCCGCCCACGGCCGCAACGCACGAGGTCGTGACCGTCAGGAAACCGTGATGGCCTAGCCTTCATCTTGACAATCAAGATGGAGGCGGGCATGCTGTCTGTGCCGCAATGACCGAGATGTCCCGCGATGTGGTCCAAGGCACGCTCGACATGCTGATCCTGAGGAGCGTGAGCCTGGAGCCGATGCATGGCTTCGGAGTCGCGAAGCGCATCGAGCAGGTCAGCCAAGGCGTGTTCAAGGTGAATCCCGGCTCTCTGCTGATCGCCTTTCGCAGGCTCGAACGACAGGGCTTCCTCATGGGCGAATGGCGTGCGACGGAGAACAACAGACGCGCGCGTTTTTATCAATTGACTGCCGCGGGACGGAAGCACCTCGAGTCCAGCACCCGTGAATGGAGACGACGCAGCGCGGCGATCGCGCGGTTGCTCGAAGGCTGAAGAGCGGAGCCATCAGCTTGTCTTCCAGGATCCATTGTCGGGGTGAGCGGCCGGCCGCCCGAACGGAGGAGTCGCGTATGTCGATCGTGGCCTGGCTGAAGAGGCTGAAGCGGCGGCGTCTCGACGATGAGGATTTCCAGGACGAAATCCGCGCGCACCTGGCCATCGCTGCGGACGAGCGAATAGCCGACGGGGCCGATCGTGAGACCGCGCGCTATGCTGCGGTGAAGGAATTCGGCAACGTCACGCTGACGACGGAAGCCGCCCGCCGCGTCTGGACCCCGTGGTGGGTCGAGGCCTTACACGACCAGGTGAGCGATGTCCGCTACGCGATTCGTGCGCTCGCCAAGAACCCGGTCTTCTCGTTCACGGTCGTCGGCGTCCTCACCCTCGGCATCGGCCTGAACGCCGCCGTCTTCACGATGCTCAAGGGCATCGCGCTCAGCCCGCTTGCAGGTGTTGAGGGGTCGGCCCGGCTCGCCGTCATGTTCGGTGAAACCAGCACGGGACGTCAGCTCCGCGTTTCGTATCCCGACTACCAGTACCTCCGCGATCACGATCGCGCGTTCTCGGGGCTCATGGGCTCCAGAGTGGTCACGGTCAATATGGGCAGAGGCCGAAGCGCCCGGCAGGTCTGGGGCGAGCTCGTCACCGGAAAGTACTTTCAGATCCTCGGCGTTCGTGCCGAGCGCGGCCGTACCCTCCTGCCGCTCGACGAGATCGCTCCGGGCCGCCATCCGGTCATCGTCCTCAGCAATGGTCTCTGGCGACGGGACTTTGGCGCCGATCCAGACATCGTTGGCAAGCCGGTAGAGATCAACAATCTCCTGCTGACGGTCGTCGGTGTGGCCGATTCCACGTTCCACGGCACGACCGTGGTGTACGACGTCGACGTGTTCATTCCGGTGATGATGGCGCCGCAGCTCGGCTTCAACTTTGGAAGCCAGCAGACCACACCATCGGGCATCCTCTCCGACCGCCGCGCGGCTCTCTTTTATCCGCAGGGCTACCTGCAGCCGGGCACGACCCTCGCGAGCGCCGCCGCGCAGACCGACGCGCTGTGGGCGTCGCTCTCGCGCGATCGGCCGCTCACCGATGCCGCCGTGCGGCTGAGAGTCGTGCCGTTCTGGCAAACACCGAACGGTGCCCCGACGGTCCTGATGCCGACGCTGATCGTCCTGAGCGCGATGGGCCTCCTGGTTTTGATGATTGCGTGCGCGAACATCGCGGGGCTCGTCCTGGTGCGAGGCGTGTCGCGAAGCGGCGACATAGCGGTGCGTCTGGCACTCGGCGCGACGCGGACACGGATCCTGCTCGCTCGGCGCGCGATTCCGGTGCTCGTCAGGTACGCAGAGTCGCTCGCCGACCCTGAGCGCATCTTCTTCAATATCGAGGTGGACGGCCTCGTCATCGGTTTCGCGGCACTGGTGGCCTGCGGGAGCGCGCTCGTGTTCGGGTTTGTCCCAGCGCTTCAAAGCTCGCGCGTCGACCTGGTGTCCGTCATCAACCAGGACGCGTCGCCACGGGGTGCGGCGCGAGGGACGCTGCGGAGAGGTCTGGTGGTCGCGCAGGTGGCGGTCTCGGTCTGCTCCTGGTCGGTGCCGGACTGGCGACGCGCAGCGTCGACGCAGCGCGGCGCGCAAATCCCGGATTCGATGCGAGTCAACTGACTGCGGTCGCGGTAGACGTCAAGCAGAACGGGTACGACGAGTCGCGGGGCCGCGTGTTCTACCGCACTCTCCTGGCTGCGGCGCGTGCGGATCCCGGCATCGAATCAGCCACCCTTGCGGCATTCATGCCGATGGCGTTTCTGGATACGCCCGCGCGGCGCGTGGCGATTGAGGGCTACGAACCGCGTCGAGGCGAAGATCTGGCGTTCACGTCGAACATCGTCGGCTCGGACTACTTTCGTACGCTTCGGATCAGCATGATGGCTGGACGAGCCTTCGAAGACAGGGACGACGAGGACGCGGCCCCGGTGGCGGTCGTCAACAACACGCTCGCGCACCGATTCTGGGGCCGCGCGGCCAACGCGATTGGCAAGCGGGTCCGCGTCGGCGAGCGGGACTGGCGAACTGTCATCGGCGTAGCGGCGGACGTGAAGTACTCGCGGATCAACGACCCACCGCGCCCGTACCTCTACCTGCCATTCCTACAGTCCTACCGCTCGAGCCTGGTCCTGCACACCCGGGGCGCGGCGCCCGTCGACCGGCTCGTCGACCAGGCGCGTGCCTCTGTCGCGGCGCTCGACGCGGATCTGCCGATTCTGTACGCGAGGCCGATGACCGAACAGATCCGCGGCGCGCTGATTCTCTTCGACTTGACGGCGACGATGCTGTTCATTTTTGGCGTAGCCGGCATGGCGCTCGCCGCGATGGGCACCTATGGAC
>JAIVJE010000211.1 GCA_020200195.1 Acidobacteriota bacterium
GCGTTGGGGCGGCCTACCTGTACAGCGTTGCGGCCACTCTGGTGCCGCAGGCCTTCCCTGCGGGATTCGCGATGCACGGCAGTGTCGAGCCGTATTTCGATACCGCCGTGGTAATCACGGCGCTTGTGTTGCTCGGGCAGATCCTGGAGCTCAGGGCACGCTCCAGGACCGGCGCGGCGCTCCGCGCGCTGCTGAGACTCGCGCCGTCGTACGCGCGGCGGATCGCGGAGGCAGGTGATGAAGACGTCGCAATCGACGCGATAAGGGTCGGAGATCGACTTCGCGTCCGGCCTGGCGAAGCCGTACCGGTCGATGGCGTCGTCCTCGAAGGCCGAAGTGCCGTGGACGAATCGATGGTGACGGGAGAGCCGCTTCCGATATCGAAAGGACCCGGCGACGCGGTCACGGGCGGGACGATCAACGGTACGGGCGGCCTCGTCATGCGCGTGGAGCGCGTCGGCCAGGACACGCTCCTCGCCAGGATTGTCCGCATTGTCGCGGAGGCCCAGCGCAGCCGGGCGCCGATTCAGCGGCTCGCCGATCGCGTCGCTGCCTATTTCGTTCCTGCCGTCGTCCTGATCGCCATCGTGTCCTTCATCGCATGGAGCATCTGGGGTCCTGAGCCGCGCCTGGCGCTCGGGCTCGTCAGCGCCGTCACCGTGTTGATCATCGCGTGTCCATGTGCGCTCGGGCTGGCGACGCCGATGGCGATCATGGTGGGCACGGGGCGTGGCGCGCACGCCGGAGTTCTCGTCCGACACGCCGAGGCGCTCGAGCGGTTCGAGCAGGTCGACACGATCGTCGTCGATAAGACCGGGACGTTGACGGAGGGGAAGCCAGCCGTGACGAGGGTCGTGTCGTCGATCGAAAACGCCGACAGGACGTTCCTGAGCCTTGTCGCCGCGCTCGAACAGGCCAGCGAGCACCCGCTGGCCGCTGCGATTGTGACGGCGGCGCGTCAGCGTGGCCTCGACCTCCCGGACGTTTCCGGCTTCGAATCTGTTACGGGACGCGGCGTCACCGGGTTGGTTTCCGGGCACGTGATCGTCGCGGGAACGGCGGCGTTTCTACGGGAACGGGGCGTCAATCCCACCGAGCTCGAGCGGCGCGCAGATGAGCTCGCGCGTCAGGGTCAGACAGTCATCTTCGTCGCAATTGACGGCCACATCGCCGGGCTGCTCTGCGTGGCGGACCCCGTGAAGGCTGGTACTGAGGAAGCGTTGCGCGCGCTGCGCGATGCGGGCATGCGGATCGTCATGCTAACCGGGGACAATCGGGTCACCGCCGAAGCGGTCGCGGCCGGGCTCGGCATCCCACCGACTGACGTGCATGCCGAAGTAATGCCCGAACAGAAACTACATGTGGTGCGGTCCCTCCAGCAGGCTGGCCGTATCGTGGCGATGGCCGGCGACGGCGTGAACGATGCCCCGGCGCTCGCGGAGGCCGCCGTCGGAATCGCGATGGGGACGGGAACAGACGTCGCGATTCAAAGCGCTGGTATCACGCTCGTGCAGGGAGATCTCAGGGGAATCGCTCGCGCGCGGGCGCTGAGCCGCGCGACCATGAAGAACATCCGCCAGAACCTGTTTCTCGCGTTCGTCTATAACGCAGTCGGAGTGCCGGTGGCCGCGGGAGCGCTGTATCCGCTGACGGGTTGGCTACTCAGCCCGATCTGGGCGAGCGCCGCCATGACGCTCAGCTCCGTGTCGGTGATCGGGAATGCGCTCAGGCTGAAACGCGCGAAGCTGTAACTCTTCCCAGTGGCGTCCGGCTTTAGCCGGACTCCTATGCGAACGCGGCATGCTGAGGTCCGGCTGAAGCCGGACACTACACCTGCGGACACTACAGCAAACCATCTGAAAACAACCTTCGATACGATGATGCGATCGGTGTAGGCGCTCGCACATGCGATGCCCCGCATCAATTGCTGACGGGAGGCTACCCGATCGTCGCGATCGTGAGTGCGTCGGGAGGCCGGTGGGATGCGCGCGCCGGGGTAACCGACGAAACGCCCGCACGGCAAACGCGACATCTTCGACTCGGATGGACGGCTGGCAGCGCTGCAGGTCATCGCCGGCGGCGGCTTCACGCCGAGACCCGGTTTCCGGATCGGTGCGGGTTTCGGGAAGGGACCGTGATTGAGTAATCGGCCGGCCTGGCGCGTATATCACTCAGGTGCCGGGTGTTAGGGATACTGGGGCGAGCGGCGGGCGCTGGCCCGACCGCTGGTGCAAGGCAGGTTCGGTGGCAGATTCAGTCGTCGAGATGCGCGTCTACACGTTCCTGCAGCAGGCGCATTAGTTGGGGATCCAGGAAGTTGAAGTCGTCCGGGATGTCAAGACACACGACGCGCTCGAGCGCGGGATGCGCGGGGAACATGTCGCCGAGCGATCGCCGCTGGTGGTCGTCCATGATGAAGATGACGTCCGCCCACTCGAGCATCCGCGCGTTCACGCGCGCGAGCGCGTCCGCGCTCGTGCCGGCGGATCGGACTTCCAGGTCGTTGCGCTTGGAGAACATGCGCTCGGCAGTCGCGCTGCGGTGGCGGTTTAGGCGGCAGAGAAAAAGTACGCGCCGTGGCGGTGTCTGCGTCATGGAATGAGATCGGGGTAATCTTAGCGCATGCGACAGTGGGGTCTGAGTGCGGGGCTGATCGGTGGCGTCTGCGCGGCGGCCATCGGGATGAGCGCGCAAGCGCCGGCTTCCGCGCCGGCGGAGCGTCACCTTGCGAACATCCGGCAACTCACGAGCGGCGGAGAAAACGCCGAGGCCTACTTCTCGCCTGATGGTTCACGGCTGATCTATCAGTCGACGGTCCCTGAATACCCCTGCGATCAGATCTACACGATCAACGTTGATGGGAGCGCACGTGCCCGAGCCAGCAACGGCACGGGCCGGACGACATGCGGCTATTTCTATCCTGGGGGACGGCACA
>JAIVJE010000212.1 GCA_020200195.1 Acidobacteriota bacterium
TCTTACCGCAACCCATCGTGATTTTTGGTGGCGGCCTCGGCGACGGACCCGCCCGCGTGGACCTGCCTGACCTGGACGCCTGGCATCTGACGCCTGGCGACTGGGATGTGTTCTGACGCATGCAGCTTCTCAACCCCGATATCGTCCGGGTCGAGCCCCGCACGCTCGGCGAGAACATCGCCGCGTTCTCGCTCGACGTCGAGACTGACTACGCCACCGGGCGCGACGAAGCCCTCTCTCAGATCGAGCGGTTCATCGGTCTCATGGCGGAGCTGCAGGTTCCGTGGACGGCCTTCGTGGAAGGGCGGTTCTTCGAAACGCGGCGCCCGCTGTGCCGTCTGCTCCTCGACCGGGGTGTGGACGTGCAACTGCACTGTTACGACCACGGAGAGCCTGGAGACACGCCGGCGGCGCTCGAGCGAAGCGCCGCGGTGTATGAAGATTTCTGCGGCCGCAAGCCCGCAGGCTATCGCGCGCACACCTACCGGTTGACGCAGTCAATCTTCGAGACGCTCCGGCGGCTGGGGTTCCAGTGGGATTCCTCGCTGATGCGCGCGTACGCGCAGGGCGGCAATCGGCACCCGAAGTTCCTGCAGGGGGACTACCTGATCTTCGATGGGCAGCTGCACGAGTTTCCCATCGCCACGTGGAAGGGATTGCCAGTCGCGCTCAATCACACCCACGTGCTGCTGGCCAAGAGGCCCGGTGAGCTCGTGCTCCGCTCGCTGTTCGGGCCCACGCGGCTCGTCACGTACAACTTTCACATGACCGATCTCGTTCGATGTTCGTCGCTCCGCGCGGCCAGGCGCACCCCGACGGTGCGACTGCTCCATCGTTACCTGTGGAGCACGCACCGCGGCGACACGTTCGACGTGGCGCGCCGATTCGTCAGATTCCTGCGGGCGCGCCAGTACCACTTCCTCTCGACGAACGCGCTGTTCGAGCGCGTGCGATCGGCCGGCGACCGTCGGGACCTCACGGGAAACGCGCAGCTCGGCTGACGATACGTTCAGTATTTCGGCTGACTCGGATCGATCCGATCTATCCACGCCAGGATACCGCCGGTGACGTTTTTCACGCGTGTGAAACCCTGCTCGCGCAGGAGCTTCACTGCCTTGGCGCTCCGGCCGCCCATTTTGCAATGGACGACGATCTCGGGGGCACCAGCGCCCTGCGGCAGCTCGTCGAGGCGCCTGGGCAGCTCGCCGAGCGGGATGAGCGTGGAGCCCGGAATGCGGCAGATCTCGAACTCGTTCTTTTCCCGAACGTCGAGGATCCAGATCTGGTCGTGACGATCCAGACGCACCTTGACCTCCTCGACGCTCGTTTCGAATTCGGTGGGAAGCGACGGCGCTGCGGTAGCTGGCGTGATGCCGCAGAACTGCTCGTAGTCGATCAGCGCGTTGATCGTGGGCTGGTCGCCGCAGATCGGGCAGGCCGGATCTCGACGGAGTTTCAGCGTGCGGAAGCTCATGTGAAGTGCGTCGAAGAGCAGCAGTCGGCCTGCCAGACTGTCGCCTGCGCCGATGATCAGCTTGATGGCCTCTGTCGCCTGTATGGTCCCGATGATTCCTGGCAGGACTCCGAGGACGCCCCCCTCGGCGCAGCTAGGCACCAGCCCGGGCGGCGGTGGCTCAGGGTACAGACATCGATAGCAGGGTCCATCCTTCGTCGCGAACACAGACGCCTGTCCGTCGAAGCGAAAGATACTGCCGTACGCGTTCGGCTTGCCAAGGAGGACGCACGCGTCGTTGACAAGGTAGCGCGTCGGGAAGTTGTCCGCGCCGTCCACGATGACGTCGTACTCGGCGAAGATCTGCAGCGCGTTCGACGAGGTGAGCGGCGCATCGTGCGTCACGATATGCACCTCGGGGTTCAGACCCGACAGCCGCGCAGTGGCAGCTTCGAGCTTCCGGCGCCCGACGTCGGCCGTACTGTACAGAATCTGGCGCTGCAGGTTGCTGACATCGACAACGTCGAAGTCGACGAGTCCCAGAGTGCCAACGCCCGCGGCAGCCAGGTACATCGCCGCTGGTGATCCCAGGCCTCCCGCACCCACGCACAACACGCGCGCCGCTTTGAGCCGGCGCTGACCGTCGATGCCGACTTCCGGCATGATCAGGTGCCGGCTGTACCGCTGCACCTCGTCCCTGGTCAACTCCGGCAGGTCGGCGGCCGTCGGCCGAAGCAGTTCGTCGACGCCGGATCCGCCGGCGACCGACGGCACGATGCTCAGCGTGTCGGCCGGGCCGACCGGCGTCTGCTCCTGGCCGAGGTACCGAATGTCCTCGTCGTTGACGTAGATATTGACGAAGCTCCGGAGCTGACCCTCCGCGGTGAAGAGATGCGGACGCAGATCCGCGTGGGTCGCGGTAAGGTTCTGGAGCAGCTCGCGCACGTCGCGACCCTCGACGTGCACGACGGCATGCTGGTTCGTGAAAGGCCGAAGCGGTGTCGGAATCAGTACCGTGACTGGCATTACGCGTCCTCTCTGTTGTGGGGTCCGATCACCAGCGTCTCTTCTTCGAATGCCGACCGGTCGTTGCGCAATCGCCACGAGCGCGCTTCTTCGGGACGTCCCGCTCGGACTGACACGATCAGGTAGCGCAGATTCGGCCAGGCGTGCTCGAGGTCGAACGCCGACGGGGCGGCCGGATGGTCCGGATGCGAGTGATAGAAACCCAGAAGATCGCCCCTCGTTTCCGCGGCGCGAGCCTCGGCTGCCCGATAGGCGTCAGGGCCAATCAGAAACCGCCGCCGGCGCTCGCCGGCGGTCGTGTTCGACAGGGCGAACGCCTCGGCAACCAGACCGGACGGCTGCCCGACGAGCGCTCCACAACACTCGTCCGGGTATGCATCTGCCGCGTGGCGGCGAATTGCCGCAGCCACATCTCCTGGCACGCGCAGCGTGCCGTCCTCGGGGGCCACGCGGAGGCATGCGGCCAGCGCCGCGCCTCCGGACGGCCCGACGAGAAGTCCTTCGTGACGCGCCAGCCGGCGCACGAGTGCGTAGGCCTCTTCTGTCGATACACGCTCGTCGCGATCGGCAAGGCCCGGATCGTAAATTGCCGGCACGATTGCCGAGGCCATGTGTTTCAGTCCTTCGAGGCCGTGCAGGGGCGACTCGGGCTGAACCGACACGAGCCGGACGGAGGCCCTCCACTCGCGCAGCCGCCGGCCAGTGCCGATGAATGTGCCGCTCGTGCCCAGGCCAGCGACAAAGTGCGTCAGGCGGCCGGCCGTCTGCTCGATGATCTCGACCGCCGTCGTCTCGTAGTGGGCGCGCCAGTTGGCCGGATTGCTGTACTGGTCGGGATAGAAGTAGCGATGCGGATCCCGTTCGTACAGGCGGCGCGCTTCCCGGATGGCGCCATCGCTGCCCTCCATCGGATCGGTCAGGATCAGCTCAGCCCCGTAGGCGTGCAGCAGGCGGGTGCGTTCGGCAGTGACGTTGGCCGGCACACAGAGCATGACGCGGTAGCCGCGTGCCGCGCCGAGCATCGCATAGGAAATGCCGGTGTTCCCGGAGGTTGCGTCGAGTAGCACGCGGCCCGGCTCCAGGGCGCCCGTGCGTTCGCCGTCGAGGATCATCGCCAGCGCGGCGCGATCCTTGACCGAACCGCCCGGGTTCTGCGATTCGAGCTTCGCATGGATCTCGACACCGGGCCTCGGCTCGAGCGTGCGAAGCCGCACGAGCGGCGTGCGCCCGATGAGCGCGGCCGGGGTCCAGATCTCCCGTGGCGGTGCTTCGATCATGAGCTCATAAAACAAAAAGGCCCGGGAACGCCCGGGCCTGATGGGTGCCAGCGCTGGTGACTCAGCGGAGACTAGGTCGTGTTCACCGACGCGCGCACGGACGGCCCCAGGCCCCTGAAGGGCCGACTACAGGTGCAGCCGATTCCGTGCAACGTGGAGGACATCACTTGCACTATTAATAC
>JAIVJE010000213.1 GCA_020200195.1 Acidobacteriota bacterium
GTCCGGGCCTGATGTCGCCCACCACGCGATCGTGGAGCCGCGTCAGGTAGATGCCTGTCTTTTCGTTGTAGTGCGGGTGGGCCGCTTCCAGCCGTTGCGCCAGCGCCGTCGCGGCGCTCTGCGCGACGGCGAGCGTTACCCCGTCACGCAGCCGCGCCACGCTCCGGAGAATAATTGCACCGCGATTCGGTGACGCCGTGTTCAGGCGCAGCGGCCGCCAGATCTCGGCTCCCGCCGAGATGATGGGACGAAAACGAATGGGCAGGACTCCGATGATTTCATGCGGTTCCCCGCTCAAGGTCACGACACGGCCGACTACCCCCGGATCGGCACCGAACCGCCGCGTCCAGAGACCATGGCCGATGATCGCCACTCGCCGAGCATTCGGCACGTCGTCGTCTTGTGAGAACCCGCGACCGAGCGCCGGCGCGACGCCGAGCACCGGGAAGTACTCGTGCGACACCTGTTCACCCGGCACGGGCTCGGGCTCCGCGCCGCCGGTCATCTTCGGACGCCAACCGCTGATCACGGCGACCTGATCGAAGATGCCGGTCTCGCGGCGCCAGTCTGCGTAGTTGCCGGGACTCGCCCATTCGTCGGCCGGGCCGCCTCGTCCCCGCAGGTCCTGCCACACCATTACCAGCCGGTCTGCGGCGGCGTACGGCAATGGCCGGATCAGCAAGGCATTCACAATGGTGAATATGGCCGTGTTCGCGCCGATGCCAAGAGCCAACGTGCCGACGGCAACAATCGCAAAGGAGGGTGCCTTCAAGAGCATGCGGACGGCGTAGCGGAGATCCTGCATGACCACGCGGGGAGCGAAGCTCGTGCCACACGCAACCGAGGCACTAACTTATAGCGCCCTAAACGGTTAGCCGGATCTCTCTGGCGTTGCGCGTAGGGTGCGGTAGTTCAGTTACGGACAGGCGTCGTCCCATGGCTGAACAAGTCCGATCGGACCCGTGCGTTACGATAGATCCAGAGCGCGATCGGAAGTATACGCGCCAGGGTCATCGCGTGCTGGCTGCCACGTCAAAGCCGCCCGGCGGTCGGATCCGTCTTAATCTCGGAATTCAGAGGATTCCGCGTAGCCGTCAGCTTTCAGTGCAAATGCGACGCTCGTTGCTGATAGCCGATAGCGGACAGCTGATAGCGACTCGAATCACATATGTGGGCGATCCTCGTCTGGAGCGCGATCTCGCTTGCTGCTCTGCAGGCCGCACAAGAACGCGAGGCTGCGCGTTCGGTCGGCGACGCGAAGATTGCGGAACTGCCCGTATCGATTGACCGCATTCAGCGTGCGCTCGCGCACGAGCCGGCGATTCGCCTCGACAAGGCCCGGCCGGTGTTCCGCGTCGAAGTGTTCGGACGGAAACCGACGATCGAGGACATTCTGGGGGAGGATTTCCTCAGGGGGCCAGTTCCGTACGGTGGCATGACGCACCAGGAATTCCTGAACATGGTGACGCCGGACGACGTGAAGGGCTACGCGGCGTTCACCAACAAGGAAGGAGCGATCGTCGCAGCCACCTCGATCGCGCTGAAGTGGGCGCTTCAACGCGCCATCCACAAATATCAAGAGGCCAAGAAGGAAGCCGAACGGGAAGCGGCGCGCAAGGAAGTGCAGGAGGCGCTTGCCGCGCTCGAGCGAGCTCGCCGCCGCGCCGCAGGCGGCGGCTAAGCGACCTGTGCCTCTGAGCCCGCCATTTACCGGGCGGTCGGCGGGATTCGCCGGAAAACCTGCCGAACACGCGGGCCCCCGTCGTATCGTCGGGGCATGAACATCGAACAGCGCATGGAACCGGGCAGGCCCCGGAGAGCCGGCGGCCACGTCATCATCGGTCTTGGCGTGATGGCGCTCGGCGTCCTCATCTTGGTCGATAGAAACCCCTGGATCGACGTGCGTTTCCCCGGCAACCTGTGGCCCTTCGTGCTGATCGTGCTGGGGCTCCTCCGATTGACAGATACCGGAGCGCGCCCCGACGGCAAGCCACAACGTCGCGGCGCCGGGTTTTGGCTGCTGTTCGTCGGGTGCTGGGGCCTGGTCAACGAGATGCACCTGTTCGGGCTCGACTACGGGACGTCGTGGCCGTTGATGATAGTGGGCGCCGGGCTGTTGATAGTCTGGCGCGCATTCGATGATCCGCGCGGGCCGGCGACCGATCAGCGGCGGGAGCCGTAATGACGGATCACGGAGCGGTCCGGGTCACGCCGCAGCTGCTGGTCGGCCTGATTGTGATTGCCCTCGGTGTGCTGTTCACGCTCGACAATCTCGGCATCACGGAGGCGGATAAGTACCTGCGCTACTGGCCGGCCGGGCTGATTGCTGCTCGTGATGTTCGGCGGGTATCTCGTCTGGCAGGGTTACTCGGGCCGCCAGCAGCGGGCGGCGTCCGGCGACAGCAACAGCGTGGTCACCGGCCTGGCGGTGCTCGGCGGCGTGGCGCGTGGCAACAACTCCCGCACATTCCGCGGCGGGAACCTTACGGCCGTGATGGGCGGATGTGAGCTGGATTTGCGGCAGGCCGGGATCGACGGCGAAGCCGTGCTCGACGTGTTCGCGATGTGGGGCGGCATCGAGATTCGCGTACCGGAGGACTGGACCGTCGTCGGGCGCGTCACGCCGCTGCTCGGCGGGTTCGACGACAAGACACGGCCGCCGCAGGGCGCGTCGACCCACCGCCTCGTGATCCGCGGGTTCGCGATCATGGGGGGCATCGAGGTCAAGAACTGACGGCCGATGCATCCGATTCTTGCGCGCGGCGGCCGCCTCGCGCTGTACCTCGCGCTCTGGATCTTGGTCGGCGGCCTGCTGGCCGCGCTGCTTGCGGGGCAGGGAGGTCTGACGTGGCGCGCTGCGTTCGCCGTGGCGCTGCCGCTGGCATGCGCGTACGCGTTCGTGTGCCTCTCGGCGTGGTACGTGTCCCGCAGCATGCCGCTTGCGACGACCGGCGCGGGACGGATTATTGCCACCGCCCTGACAGCTGCGGTGATTTCCAGCGCGGGCTGGCTGCTCCTCGCGCGCGTGTGGATCGGCGTGCTGGCACGCGGCGCCTTCGGCGTGGACAGCGCCGCGACGTCCGGCGGAATCGAGCGGCTCCTGTATGGCTTCGGCGTGCTCCTGTACTTGTTGTCGCTGGCCGTGAGCTACCTTCTTGGCGCGTTCGAGGACTCCCGCGAGACAGAGCGGCGTGCGCTGCAGGTCCAGGTTCTGGGACGGGAAGCGGAGCTACGGTCGCTCCGCGCGCAGATCGATCCGCATTTTCTTTTCAACTGCCTGCACTCCATCAGCGCGTTGACGACCGCGGACGCCCCGGCCGCCCGTCGCATGTGCGTGCTGCTCGCGGAGTTCCTGCGCGAGAGCCTTGCACTCGGGGCGGCGGACCGCATTACTCTTGGCCGGGAGCTGGCGCTCGTTGAGCGCTTTCTCGAAGTCGAGCGAGTACGATTCGGAAACCGGCTGCAGACGGACGTGTCGTCCGGCGGCGCGGATGCGTGCCTCGTGCCGCCGCTGCTGCTGCAGCCGATCGTCGAGAACGCCGTGACGCATGGTGTGGCCCACGTGCTCGACGGCGGCACCGTTCGCGTCGCGGCCTCCCGCACCGCAGGCACACTGTCCATCGTCGTCGAGAACCCATGTGATCCCGACCGGCCGCGCGCCAGCGGCACTGGTGTGGGGCTCGCCAACGTTCGCGCGAGATTGCGGGCGTTGCACGGCGTGGAGGTGCGGATGACGGCGGCCGAGCGTGACGGTACCTGGCGTGTCGAGCTCGCGCTCCCCGCGGTGACCGAAACACCATGAACGGCAGCGGCCCCCTCCGCGTCATCATCGTGGACGATGAGCCGCTGGCCCGCGCGGTGGTCCGCGAGTATCTGGCGGCGCACGCCGACGTCGAGGTGGTGGCGGAGTGCGCGAACGGCTTCGACGCGGTGAAGGCGGTATCGGAGCTGTCGCCCCAGCTCGTCTTTCTCGACGTGCAGATGCCCAAGCTCGATGGATTCGAAGTGCTCGAGCTCCTGGGCCGTGACATCGCGGTGATCTTCACGACGGCGTACGATCAGTACGCGCTGCGCGCGTTCGAAGTCCATGCGGTCGATTACCTGTTGAAGCCGTTCAGCGAGGAACGGTTTGCCGAAGCCCTGTCGCGCGCGCGGAGCCGGCTGCTGGCGCACGATCCGGCGCCTGACTTCGACGCGCTGGTTGCGGAGGCGGGGACGCGGCAGGGGCCGGTGGAGCGCGTGCTGATTCGCGACGGCCCGCAGGTCCACGTGCTGCCGGTGGCGACGATCGACTACGTCGAAGCCCAGGACGACTACGTCTGTTTCAAGGCCGGTGGGAAACAGTATTTGAAAGACCAGACCATGGGCGCGGCGGAGGCGGCGCTGGATCCGACGCGCTTCGTCCGGATTCATCGCTCGTATCTCCTGAACGTCGAGCGGATCGCACGCGTCGAGCTGTATGCCAAGGACAGCCGGGTGGCGATTCTGCGCGACGGCAGCCGGCTGCCGGTCAGCCGCGCCGGGTACGCACGACTGGCGAAGCTCCTCTGACCGGCTTGCGTCCTGCTTGACATACCGGCATCGTCTGGCTAACTATCCAGTTAGTCAAGTTAACCAACTGGTCCGTCGAATTCGCCGCCCGCGGCTTCGCCGGCGCCAGCGTCGACCGCGTCGCCCGCGCCGCCCGCGTCAACAAGGCGATGATCTACTACCACTTCGGGAGCAAGGCCGCCCTCTACCGCGAGATCCTGCGCGACATGTTCGATGCCGTCGCCACCCGCGTCCGCCTCGCCGCCGCGTCGTCGGACACTCCGGCCGACAAGATTCGGCGGTTCGTCGAGGCTATCGCGGACGAGGCCGACGCACGTCCGCATTTCCCTCCCATCTGGCTCCGGGAAATCGCCGAAGGCGGCTCGCATCTCGACGACGAAACCGCCAGCCACATCGTCGCTATCGTGAAGATGCTCGGGGGAATGGTGCAGGAGGGTGTCCGGCGGCGACAGTTCGTCCCGACCAACCCACTGCTCGTCCACGGCGGCATCGTCGGGCCGATTCTGCTGTTCTGCGCCAGCGCCACGCTCCGGCGCCGGCTCGAACGGGCCGGAGCCGCCGGCGCCGGTGCGCTGGATCGCCAACAGGTCGTCGCCCATGTGCAGCGCGTCACGGTTGGTGTGCTCGAGGGACAGGTGAAGTGATGCGGACAGGTGCGGCGCGGAGGTCAGCCGTCGCATTAGCGGTGGTGTGTGTCGTGATCGGCACGGCGTGTCGCGGGGACGACGACGGCCCGTTGCGCGCGTCGGGGTACGTCGAGGCGACTGAGGTCAGGGTCGCTCCCGAGGTCGGCGGCCGCATCCTCGAGCTGCCAGTGTCGGAAGGCGACCGCGTGGCTGCCGGCGCGCTCATCGCCAGGCTTGACACGGCGGATGCCCAGTTAGCGATCCGGCGCGCCGAGGCCGACCGTGCGCAAGCCGTCGCGCAGCTTCGATTGCTCGAGGCTGGTGCGCGCGCCGAAGACGTGCGGCAGGCACGCGCACAGGCTGACTCCGCGCAGGCCGATGTCCGGGCTGTCGAATCGGAGCTCGAGAGCGCCTCGGCAGATTTGGAGCGGTTCGAAGCATTGCTGCGGGCGAATGCCGGCTCGCGCAAGCAGCGAGACGATGCCGCGACGCGTCGAGAAGTAGCTTCCGCCCGTCTGGCTGGCGCCCGTGATCGCGCTCGTGCCGCGACGGAAGCGCTCGCGCGCGTGCGCGCCGGAACACGTCCCGAAGAGATCGCGGTGGCGAAGGCACGCGTCGCTGCGTCCGACGCGCAGATCGCGACGCTGCAGAAGGGTGCCGCCGATGCGGTGCTGCTGGCGCCCGTCGGAGGGGTCGTCACGGCCAAACTCGTCGATCCAGGTGAGATCGTTGCGCCCAGGGCACCGGTCGTCGTCCTGACCGACCTGGATCACGCCTGGGCGAACGTGTACGTGGACGAGCCGGTGGTGCCGCGCCTGCGGCTCGGCCAGAAAGTGCCGCTCGTCACCGACGCCGGCCAGCGGCTCGAAGGCACCATCACGTTCATTTCGCCGAAGGCGGAATTCACGCCGCGAAATGTGCAGACCGCGGACGAACGGTCGAAACTCGTCTATCGCATCAAGGTGACCGCAGACAACCGCGCGGGCATCCTGAAATCCGGGATGCCGGTGGAAGCCGAGATCCCGCGATGACGTCCTCTTTCGCGCTCGTATTCGGGCGGGTGACGAAGCGGTACAGCGCCGTCGTCGCGCTCGACGATGTCTCGTTTGCCGTGGAGCGCGGGGAACTGTTCGGTCTCATTGGACCTGACGGCGGCGGCAAGACCACCGCGATCCGCCTCGCGTGTGGCCTGATCGCCACGGACGGCGGCAGCGTGTCCGTGCTCGGCCGCGATCCCGTGCGGGAGCATCGGGTCGTGACAGCGGCGCTCGGGTATCTGTCGCAGCGCTTCAGCCTGTACGGCGACCTGACGATCGACGAGAACATTGCATTCTTCGCCGAGATCCACGGGGTCAGGCGATACGGCGCCGCGCGGGATCGTTTACTCGAGATGACGCAGTTGACGCCCTTCCGCAAGCGCCGCGCCGATCGGCTCTCCGGTGGCATGAAGCAGAAGCTGGCACTGGCGTGCACGCTGGTCCATGAACCCGACGTACTGGTTCTCGACGAACCGACAACCGGCGTGGATCCCGTGTCGCGGCGTGAGTTCTGGAAGCTGCTGTCGGAGTTTCTCTCGCAGGGACTGACGATCGTCATGGCGACGCCCTACCTGGACGAAGCCGAGCGCTGCCATCGTGTCGCGCTGCTGCACGACGGCCACCTGCTCGCGATCGATCAGCCCGCCGTATTGCAGGCGGCGCTGAGCGGCCGCCTGCTCGAGGTCGTCACCGAGACGGCACGTCCGCCGATGGACGTGCTCGCGGGCGTGGCAGGCGTGGACGACGTCCAGACGTTCGGGGACCGCGCGCACGTACGGATCGCCGGCTCCGACGTCGACACCGCCGCAAAGACGCTGGCTGATGCTCTGACGAGCCACGGGATCAGGCCGCTCAGTATACGGCCGGTCCCCGCGTCGCTCGAGGACGTCTTCATCGATCTCATCGCGCGCGGCGAAGCGGCACGCGCAAACGTCGTGCGCGCAGCAGGTATGGAGAAGCAAACGTGAGGTTGGTACGCCTGCTGCTCGCGGTGATGCTGGTCGGGCCGTCGCAGGCGGCATACGCCCAGACGCAGCGGCTGACGCTCGAGGAGGCGCTGGCGCGAGGTCTGCGGAACAGCCTGAGATTGGCGGAGCTCGACGCCCGCCGGGAAGCAGCGGAGGCGGCTGAAGCCAGCCGCGCCGCGTCGACGCGACCGCTGATCGCGCTGGTCGCTGGCTACACGCGGACGAATCACGTTGAGGAGTTCGCCATCGTTCAGCCCGGCCTGCCCCGTCGGGTGCTGTACCCCGACATTCCCGACAACTATCGTGCGC
>JAIVJE010000214.1 GCA_020200195.1 Acidobacteriota bacterium
GCTTGACGCGCCGCACCCTGGAGTCGCGGTTGACCGAACAGGAACCAGTCGCTGAAGGCGGTTGTTCCGGCCATGAACGCGAACGCGGATATCCGCGGATCGTTGGCGGCCGCGAGGGTGCCGTACATCGCGCCAAAATCGTGGCCGACGAATGCCACTCGCGCCGCATCAACGCCCGGTTGTGCCAGCAGCACATCAAGTGCGCGCCGCAACTCTTTTACCTGTGCGACCGACTGGGCAAAGTCCCGATCTCGCGTTCGCTTGCGCATGTACTCGGGACTCGACCACGGCGTGTCGATCAACAAGGAAACCGCACCTCTGGCGCCGAGCGCCACGGCGTCCGGGACGAATTGCGTCCGGTTGGATGTCGGGGCCGGGGGACCGTACCAGTGGACGAACAGAATCCCCGGCGCACGCTCGGCTGGGGAGGCCGGGGTCACGAGCGTCGCGCCATTGCGCGTGCCGGACGCGCTCGCGTAGCTGATCTCGTGCAGGGACACGCCGTCCTGCTTGCGGACCGACGTTTCTTTGATGTCGAGCGGCACGGCGCGGTCGTACTCGAACGACAAGGGCGGCTGTGCGACCGTGGTGGCAGAAAACGTGACGGTCGCGAGGCTCAGAGCGGCGAGCGCGCGGAAGGTGTGCATGTGAGCATTCTTTGCCGCGTACGCCGAACGATCAAGGGCCAAGGTTGGGACGCGGATTAGACGGATGACACGGATGACGACGGATGCCGCCATCGCGGAGAGTCATCTCGGTTCCGGATCCGAATCCGTCGTCATCGGTGTCATCCGCGTCCCGTTGTGAGACCGACAGTCACTTCGAGGGTGACGGTCTTGGGAACTTCTCATCCCGCATCGCCGCCTGGTACGCGAAGGACGCGAAGATGACTGCCGCCTGCTTGAGATCCGGCTCGCGCACCCGCTCGAACGTGTCCATGTTCGTGTGATGCGTCCGAACGTCGTAGTCGACGTAATCCTGCACGGCGTTGAAACCCGGCAGGCCGACGGCCGTGAAGCTCAGATGATCCGTGTTCCCGATCGGTTGGGGTATGTTGCGGCGCGCACCCAGATCCTTGAAAGGCTCCAGCCATGAGTCGAGGATCGCCGCGGCGTTCTGCTGGCCCTGCAGATAGAACCCATAAATCGGTCCGGTGCCTGGATCGACGTTGAAGTAGATGGAGAACCGATCGCGCGCCGCAGTATTGGCGTCGCCGGCCAGGTGTTTGTCCACGTAGGCTTTCGAACCGAGCAGCCCTTCTTCCTCGCCGCCCCATAGCGCGACGCGGATCGTCCTGCGTGGCTGTGCATTGACCGCGGTGAGGATGCGCATCGCTTCCAGGGCGACCGCGGCGCCATCAGCGTTGTCGGTGGCACCCGGCGCGCTGTGCCACGAATCGAGGTGCGCGCCGATCATCACCACCTCGTCTGCCACGGCTGGATCCGTCCCGCGAATCTCGGCCAGCACGTTGTAGCCGTTGCGATCGTCCTCGAGGAATCTCGACTTCAGGTTCACGCGCAACTTTACCGGCAGGCCCGCCCCCAGCATCCGCACCAGCATGTTGTAGTGCTCCGCGGCCACGATGACCGATGGACGCGCATTCTCACCCTGGTCGCGACCGAGGACGAACATAGTCCCGTGTTCGGCCGCACTGGGACGGAGCAGGACCGCAGCACCGGCGTCTCGTAAGCTCTGCGCGAACTGCCGCGCCTCCGCCTGGGAACGCCGAGCGCCGGGCATCGGCGGAGCGCCGATCGTCACAGGCCCATCCGACGCGGTCGGCTGGGCCCGGTCCTGGCGCACGAATTGGGTCTGGAGCGGATAGGTCAGGACGATGGCGCCCTGCAGTCGGTCGCGCATCCCGGCGAGCGCGCTGAGCGGCGTGTCGCCCAGGAAGACTGGGACCGCAACGATCTCTCCGGGTGTCGACGCGCTCCATCCTTCCGGGTAGCCGACGAGCGGCATGCCAGGGTCGCGCGATCGTCGGGTGCCTGTAGCGCCAGGGCGGCGATAGAGGAAAAACATAGAACCGCCATTGTGATGACATGCGACATGGCGGCGATTATCCCCGAAAAAACCAGCATGTATACTTCCGTGTCTGATGCGCCGCTCACTGCGCGCCGTGGGCATCGCGGCCGTCCTGTACTTCGCACTCACGGTCGCGATTACCTGGCCCCTCCTCCTGCACCCGTCCAGCGTCGTCCCCGGCGACCTTGGCGATCCGCTTCTCAACAGCTGGCTGATCGCATGGAATGCGCGGGTCATGCCGCTCACCGAACGATGGTGGAACGTTCCCCAGTTCTACCCGGCTCAAGGTGTGACCGCATTCTCGGAGCATCTCCTCGGCATTGCCTGGCTGACGACGCCGATTGTCGCGCTCGGGGGCAGCGCTTTGCTCGCGTATAACGTGGCGTTCCTGCTGTCGTTTCCACTGTGCGCGCTCGCCGCGCATCTGCTGGGCTTTGCGATCAGCCGCCGGAACGACGCGGCGCTGGTCGCCGGCCTGGCGTACGGGTTTGCGCCGTACCGGATGTCACAGATCTCGCACGTCCAGGTGCTGTCGGCGTACTGGATGCCACTGTCGCTGCTGGGACTGCACCTCTATTTCCGCGATCGGCGGTCACGGTGGCTGGTTCTGTTCGCCGGCGCGTGGTTGATGCAGGCACTCGCGTGCGGGTACTACCTCTTTTATCTGTCGGTCCTCGTCGTGCTGTGGTTGTTGTGGTTTGCGTCGGGCCGCGATCGATGGGGCGACGTGGGACGCGTCGTTGTCTCCTGGGCGGCCGCGGCGCTGCTGATGACGCCCGTCGCGTATGGCTACTGGAAGATCCAGCACGCGTACGGCTTTCGTCGCTGGCCCGATGAAATTCAATCGTTCAGCGCCGACGTCGCGAGCCTGCTCAGGGCCCCTGACTCGCTGCGTCTGTGGGGCTGGCTCAACGTGATCGACAAACCAGAGTCGGCGCTCTTTCCGGGAGTGACCGTTCTGGCGGTGGTCCTTGCGGGTGTGCTCGCTGCGTCTGCCAGAGCCGCGCGCCTGCGCGGTGGTCGGTTGCGTACGGCGCGCGTGTCGCTGGTGGGCGCCGTGATCGCCGCTGCAGTGTCCGCTACGCCGGTGCTGTTCGGTCCCTGGCGGCTCGAACCATTCGGCGTGCGGCTTCTCTCGGTGAGTACGCCGCAGAAACCGCTGTCGGTCGCCATTTTGCTGGCGGTACTCGCGCTCGCGTTGCACCCGTCCGTACGCGCCGCGTGGTGGCAGCGCTCGGCGCTGGCGTTCTACAGCATCGCCGCGGGTGTGATGTGGGTGATGAGCCTCGGGCCAGCCCCGACGTTACTCAATGAGCCTGTGCTGTATAAGGCTCCGTACGCCTGGCTGATGCTGCTGCCGGGGGCCGATGGCATCCGCGTGCCGGCTCGGTTCTGGATGCTTGCCGCACTGTGTCTGGCGATTGCTGCCGGCCTTGCGGTCGCTTACCTGACCTCGCGGCGGACGCCCTGGCGTCGCGCGCTGCCGTCGGTGGTCTGCGTTGGAATTCTGCTGGAAGCGTGGCCGCAACCGATGCTGCTGCTGCCGCCGCCGGACACGCGTCCGAGTCACGTGCGCGCGGTCGCTCGCCTCGAGCTGCCGGTGATGCCGACCCGCGACTTGATCCCGCTGTATCGATCCATCGAGCATAAGCTCCCGCTCATCAACGGCTACAGCGGATACTTCGCGCCGCATTATTGGTACCTGCGGCATCTGCTCGATCATCACAACCCGGCGGTCCTGACCCGGATAGCCGAACTGGGCCCGATAGAAGTCGTGATCGATCACGCAGACGATGCGGATCGCGCGTGGCGCAGCTACATCGCAGGCCATCCGCGCGCGCAACTCGTGTACGAAGATGCCGCGTATTCCGCGTATCGCCTTGCACGCAGCGAGGCCACCCCCTCGGCAGCAATTTCCGAAGAGCGGGGATTACCCATAGTGTCGGTGAGCGCCTCCGTGAACAACGACCTCGGGCCCGCCGCCTTCGACGGGGACCTGATCTCCCGCTGGCACACCGGACGTCCGCAGGCACCCGGAAATGCGGTGATCGTCGATCTGAACCAGCCGCACGCAGTCAACGGCGTCGTGCTGGAGATCGCGGGCTACGTCGCCGATTTTCCGCGCGAGCTGTACGTCGAGACGTCATCCGATCGGTTGACGTGGACGCCGGCGTGGTCTGGCGAGACCGCGTTGATAGCATTCTCCGTCGCGTTCGAGCGCCCGCGCACGATGCCGCTTTCATTTACCTTCCTGCCCCGGCCCGCGCGGTACGTGCGACTCCGCCAGGAGGGTTCAGACGATGTCTACTACTGGTCAATCGCCGAGTTGCGAGTGCTCGGACACTAAACAGCAGGTGCGGCGAACCTAACGAAGGTCCGGAGGCAGATGGATGACCGAGATCTCCCAGCGGCGGCCGCCGTCCATTCGTTCCGCGACGGCAATTGTCCGTCCGTCGTCAGACCAGGCGGGCAGGGTGAAGTTGCCCTTCATCAGGCGGCGCGCATTCCGGCCGTCAGCGCGTGCGACCCAGAGATCGCCCTTGCCGTCCACGTAGGCGATGCGATTGAGCGGAGCGGGTGACCACGACCAGGTCTCGCCGTCATACGGCTCCTGGCCGTCGCGCTCCAGCAGCGTGAGCGATCCCAGCCGGATCTGGGTTTTCGTCTGTGTGCCACCCAGGTCGACGGCATCGCCGATACGTCGCTCGAGGCTGCCGATCCCGAACTGCGGCATCTTCG
>JAIVJE010000300.1 GCA_020200195.1 Acidobacteriota bacterium
GCTGAACACCTTCTCAATCGCGTGCTTCGACCGCTGCTGCGCCACCTTGTAACGCGCATCGACCGCGCGCGCCGACGCGCCGGATTCCCAGAACCCGATCGTGCCGGCGCTGAGCTCACGCGACCCGGCGTTGGACGTCATGATCAGGACTACCTGCCGGAAGTCAGCCTTCCGCCCGTTGTTATCCGTGAGCGTGGCGTGGTCCATCACCTGGAGCAGGATGTTGAAGATGTCCGGGTGCGCCTTCTCGATCTCGTCGAGAAGGAGAACGGCGTACGGATGCTGGCGCACGCCGTCGACGAGCAATCCCCCCTGCTCGAACCCGACATACCCCGGCGGGGCGCCAATGAGCCGGGCGACCGCGTGCTTTTCCATGTACTCGCTCATGTCGTACCGCAGGAACTCATTGCCGAGGTGCAATGCGAGCTGCTTGGCGAGCTCCGTTTTGCCGACGCCGGTCGGGCCGGCGAAGAGAAAGCACCCGGCGGGGCGGTCCGGCTGCCCGAGGCCTGCGCGCGACCGTTTGATGGCGCGCGCCACGGTGCGCACCGCCTCGTCCTGCCCGAAGACCACACGTCCGAGGGACACTTCGAGGTCCTTGAGCCGATCCTTGTCGGACGCCGATGCCTGTTTCGCGGGGATCCGGGCCATGCGGGCCACGACCTCTTCGACTTGCGCCGCCGTGATCTCCAACACATCCGCGGCGCCTCGGGGGGCGCGAAGCCTGACCTTCGCGCCCGCCTCGTCCAGGACATCGATCGCACTGTCCGGCAGCTTGTAGTCGCGCAGGTGGCGCGCGGCCAGCTTCGCGGCCGCCTCGAGAGCATCCTCTGCATACCGCACTCGGTGGTGCCCCTCGTACCGTGACCGTAACCCCTGCAGAATCTTCACCGTTTCCTGGATCGACGGCTCGTCGATGGCGATCTTCTGAAGCCGGCGTGCGAGCGCACGGTCTTTTTCGATGTGCTTGAACTCCTCGTGCGTCGTCGAGCCCACGACGCGCAGCTGGCCAGCGGTGAGGATCGGCTTGATGAGCGGGCGTCACCGACGAACACCGGATTGTTCTTCCGTCGCCGCGACAGGATCTCCATGGTACGTTGCAGCTCGTCCACGCGGCCGATCAAGGGGTCGAGCTCGCCAGCCCTGGCACGGGCGGTCAGGTTTGCCGCGTACGCCGCAAGGGGATCGCGCGCGGTCGCCGCCCCGCGTTCACCGCCGCCGGCTTCCGCATCTGGCGCATCGGCGCCGTCGTCATTGCCAGGACCTGCTGGTGGCACTTTGCTGATGCCGTGTGTGATGTACTCGAGGATGTCGAGGCGCGTGATCCCCTGCGCGGCCAGCAGCTGCGCCGCATACGACCGATTCTGCTGGAGGGTCGCTGCCAGCACGTCGCCAGACTGGACTTCCTGCCGGCCGGCGCTCTGCACGTGAAGGACCGCGGTCTGGAGCACGCGGCGGAACGCCAGCGTCTGTTCAGGCTCCTTCTGCTGCCCGCGCGAGAACTGCTCGACGGATTCTTTCAAATACTTGTCGAGATCTTTGCGAAGTTGCGGGAGATCGGCGCCGCACGCCGCGAGAATGCGCTCGCCGTCCGGATCGTGCGCCAGCGCATAGAGCAGGTGCTCCAGCGTCAGGTGCGTATGCTTCCGTGATGTCGCTTCTCGATACGCGACCGTGAGAATGATCTCGAGCGCGGGACTGAACATCCTTTTGTCCTTTTCCCCTTCCCTTTTCCCTTGTCCCTTTTCCCTTGTCCCTTTTTCTTACTCCGGTTCCATCGCAGCGCGGAGAGGAAACCCATGCTCGCGGGCGCGATCGACAACCGTGCCGACCTTCGTTTCGGCCACCTCGAACGGATACACACCGCACAACCCCTTCCCCTGCGTGTGCACCATCATCATGATCCGGTAGGCCTCAGCGGGCGCCTTGTTGAAGATCGACTCCAGGATCTCGATGACGAAGTCCATCGTCGTGTAGTCATCGTTGAGCAGGAATACCTTGAAGAGCTCCGGTTTCTTCGTTTCCTGTTTCGTGCGTTCGAGGACTTCGCCGCCAGTCTGCTTGTCCGTCTCGCCCATGCTCTCCCATTGATTCTACCAGCCCTGATATAGAATCCGCGGCAAAGGCCTTTTGACGCTCCACGCCGACAGTTTTCTAAAGGAACGCGACATGGCAATCACCGTAAGTCGAGTGGCGGCGGCGCTTGCGGCAGTGCTGACGGCCGGGCCGGTGGTCGCCCAGCCGCCGTCGACTGACGCCGTGATTCACGCCGGGCGTCTCATCGACGGGGTTGCCAGTACTCCGAGGGACAAGGTGTCGATACTGATCGCGGGCGATCGCATCGTCGCCGTACAGGATGGGTTCGTCACGCCTGCGGGCGCCCGCGTCATCGATCTGAGTCGCGGTACTGTGATGCCCGGCCTGATCGACTGCCACACGCACGTCACCGGGGAAGGGATCACGGACGCCATCGTCAAGGCGGTGACCCTCGGCGACGTTGACGAAGCGGTGCGCTCGACCGCCTACGCGCGCCGGACGCTCGAGGCCGGCTTCACGACCATCCGTAACGTCGGCGCCGGCGGCGGAGCGGACGTGGCGCTGAAACGCGCGATCGCCGAAGGCGTCGTGCCCGGGCCGCGGATCTGGGCGGCGCGGCGATCGCTCAGCATCACCGGCGGACATGGGGATCAAGGTGGTTTGCGGTCGGATTTCGGAGCCGGCGCGACGTGGCAGAACGGCATCGTGGACACGCCCGAGGAAGCCGCAAAGTCGGTCAGGTACCAGCACAAGTACAGCGCTGACCTGATCAAGTTCACGGCCACGGGCGGTGTTCTGTCGATTGGTGACTCGGGCGACCTGCAGCAGTTCAGCGATCTCGAGATGAAGTCGATTGTCGAGACAGCACACGTGCTGGGAATGAAAGTTGCCGCCCATGCCCACGGCAAGCGGGGCATGGAAGCGGCGATTCGCGCCGGTGTCGATTCGATCGAGCACGGCACGTACCTCGATGCCGAAACGATCCGGTTGTTCAAGCAACACGGCACGTACCTCGTGCCGACAATCATCGCCGGCAAGACCGTCGCGGAGATGGCGAAGAAGCCGGGAGCGCTCCACCCGTCGGTGCGAGAGAAAGCGGCACGCATCGGCCCGCTCATCCAGGATTCGTTCAAGCGGGCGTACGCCAGCGGCGTCAAGATTGCGTTCGGCACCGACTCGGGTGTGTCCCTTCACGGCGAGAACGCCCGTGAGTTCGCCTACATGGTCGAGGCTGGTATGCCGCCAATGGAGGCCATCCTCTCGGCCACGCGAAGCGCCGCCGACCTCCTCGGGGCCTCGGATCGGATTGGCTCGGTGCAGGCGGGCCGGTTCGCCGACATCATCGCCGTGTCGGGAGATCCGCTGAAGGACATCACCGAGCTGCAGCGGGTGACCTTCGTCATGAAAGGCGGCGTTGTGTACGCGACGCCGAAATGACGACGCTGGCGCCTGGGTTGGATTATCTGGACCTCCAGTTTCGGGGACATCCGGAGATCATCGCCACCGCAGTCTTGCACGCGGCCGCCGGCGTCGCGCTCGTCGACCCTGGCCCGGCGGCGACGCTCGAACACCTGCATACTGCGCTCGACCGAAAGGGCATCGCAATCCGCGACATCCGGCAGATCCTGCTGACGCACATTCACCTCGATCACGCCGGTGCGACCGGTTCGCTCCTGCGCGAGAATCCCGCGATCGAGGTGTTCGTGCACGAGCGGGGCGCCCCACACCTGGTCGATCCGACGAAGCTCCTGTCGAGCGCCGCTCGCTTGTACGGCCAGGACATGGATCGCTTGTGGGGGGACGTTCTGCCGGTTCCCGCGGCACGCGTCCACCCGCTCAGCGGCGGCGAACAGATTGTTGCGGGCGGCCGCGAGCTCCGGGTCGCGTACACGCCGGGGCACGCGTCACACCACGTGAGCTATTTCGATCCGGCGAGCCGCGTCGCGTTTGTCGGCGATGTCGCCGGCATTCGCAGGGGCGCGGGAACGTATGTCATGCCGCCCACGCCGCCCCCCGACATCGACCTCGAGATCTGGCGGGTCAGCGAGGAGCGGGTCCTCGCGTGGGACCCCGACACGCTGTTTCTCACGCATTTCGGCCCCTATCACGGCGCACGCGCCCACTTCCAGGAGTTGATGGCCAGGCTCGACATCTGGAGCGACATCGCCCGACGGCTGCTCGCCGATCCTTCGCTGTCGGACGCAGAGCGGCAGGCGCGGTTCGTCGCCGACACGCTCAGGGACCTCCGCCGCAGCGTGGGCGAGCAGGAGGCTGAGCAATACAGCAGAGCTGGACGCCTGGACTATTCGTGGCAGGGTCTGTCGCGGTACTGGAGAAAGCGGGCCGAGGCGCTCGGAGGGAACGGAGGTCACGGAGGCGGTTAGTATTCTCCGTGCCCTCCGTTCGCTGGCACGATGCTTGGACTGTCGACGTCAGGAGAGGTCATGAAGAGATCAACCCACCGCACGTTCGCCGGCGTCTTGATCGTGTTTGCGGCGCTCGCCCTGCCATCCGCCCAGATCGCCAATCGGCCCGCACCGGCGCCGACGGTCAGCGCCGAACAGGAAAGTTGGTATCTCTCGGGCGAACCGATCACGTTTGCCGGCAATCTCTACTACGCCTCGGGACCGCAGGTGCACTTCAATGCGAATGAAATGATTCGGAGCGGAGCGTACCGCGGAGTCCCGCTCTACACCAAGACCACCGTCGAGCCGTACAGCATGGTGTTTGTCCCGATTTCCGGCGGTCTTTTGCGTCCGTACGAGCGCCGGCGATCAGGAGACGTGGCGGGTACCGTCGGGAGCACGACGCCGAGCTTCCCCGTCGTTCTCCCCGCGGAAGAAAGGCTTTCGGAGGACACGCTCCTGCAAGCGCCCGTTCCGCCCACAGGCCTGGAGTCGGAACCGGTACGAGGCTACGACGTCCCTGAGCCCGTCGGTGACGCGACGCCGGCCCCGGTGTCCTCGGCGGTTGGCACGGGAGGCCCTGCCGCCGTGGCCGCTTCGGTATACCACTCGCCGCTGCAGTCCGCACAGAAGCCCAGGGGGCTGAACGGAGTCTTTATTCCGTACAACGGGCGACATTGGTTCAGCAGCGGCGCTGCGGTTGCGTTCCAGAGCTTGCGGTTCGTGCAAATCGGCGAGTACAAAGGATTCCCGGTATACGCCGACAAGGGGCAGGAGACGGATACGATTTACGTGCCGTTCGCACGCGGTCCGATCACCGCGGTGTCCCCGTTCTCCGTACGGAAGTAGCTATACTCGATTCTTGAACCGCGCGCGCCAGATCGTTTTTGGCCGGAACCCGCGCCGCACCGCCGTACGCGTCCTGGTACTGGCCTCCGTGAGCTTCATCGTGTTCCGCTGGATGCTGATTCCCATTCGGACCGACGGGATAAGCATGCTCCCGACCTATCACTCGGACACGTTCAACGTCGTGAACCGGCTGGCCTACTGGAATTCAACTCCCTCGCGTGGCGACGTCGTGGCGATCCGCCTCGCCGGCCCGCGGGTCGTTTACGTAAAGCGAGTCGTAGGTCTCCCTGGCGAGCGCATCGGCATCGTGGAGGGGCAGGTCGAGGTCAATGGTGCGGCACTTTCAGAGCCGTACGTGCGGCACCGCCGTGCCTGGGATGTTCCGGACGTGTCGCTCGGTCCACGGGAGTACTTCGTGATCGGCGACAATCGCGGGATGGCGCCCGCTGACCACGATTTCGGGCGCGTCGAAGCGAATCGGATTCTTGGGAAGCTCGTTTTCTGATGCGCGCCCGCACCGTGACAGGAGCCGCTCTCGTTGCGCTCCTGGCGCTTACTACGGCATGGCTGTTTTGGCCGCCGAACACCGACCGCCAGATTCGCCGGCGGCTGACGGCCCTCGCCGACGAGTTCAACTCGAACACCGCCGATGCCCTGGGCACGGCTACGAAGGCCGTGCGCATCGGCGACTACTTTACGGAGGATGTCGTCATCGATCTGGGCCAAGGTTCCTCGACGATCGTAGGGCGCGAGACGTTGGTGGGCATGGCGGCGCGTCTCCAACCTCGCACCGGGCCATTCACGCTGCGGCTTGACGACATTACGGTTGACGCCGCCGGGGACGGACGGACCGCGACCGTCGCGCTCACGTTGACGATCACCGGCACGAGCAGCGTGACCGGGCCGCAGTCCATCGACGCGCGCGAGTTCTCGCTCGGCATGCACCAGTCGGACGGCGAATGGCGGATTGCCCGGGTTGCCCCGGTCGACACGATCAAGTGAGCTTTCAGCCGTCAGCCGTCAGCCGTCAGCCGTCAGCTTTGAGCTGAGAGCTGTGAGCTGAAAGCTGAGAGCTGTGTTTGATGTGGCGTCGAAGGCTGAAGGCCTGAGCCTTCAACCTCCGACAAACCTGGCCGCGGGCGCTTTCCGCCCGGGAGCGAGGGTGGCGAGCCGGCGTGCTTGGCTGACGAGGGCAACTGTCAGCCGACCGGCACCGGAGGGCGAAGCGTGCGCGCGGGGCCGTCTGGACCGGCGCGCGTCTGGTTCCTTATTTACTTGTTCCCGACTTCGTGACAGGACCTCAAAAGCAATTCGTATACCGAACTGACACGCTGGGAAGCGGTTCGGAGTATGGGTGCGTAAGTGCGGAGGATACGTGATTTAGTGGCGGATCGGCCTACCGCAAATGGCTGAGGTCGTTTTCGGCGGTCGCCTAGAGACCATACAAAGGCTCAGTCGGCGTGTCTTGAAACCTTACGGCCTCAGTACCCCAGATTCCGCGGCGGCGCGGCCCGCGCCATCGCTACAGCTCACGCAACGCGGTCACGACTGGCAGGCGCGCCGCACGGATGGCCGGCAGAAGGCCGCCGACGAGACCCATGATCGACGCGTATATCAGCCCCCGGGTCAGGAGTGCCGGCGTGACGGCAAACGCGAATGCGACCTGACTGAACGATTGCCAGTTCATCGTCGCGGTCTGGTACCCGTCGAACGCCGCCCACGCCAGCAGCCCCCCGATCGCGCCGCCGACGAGGCTGAGTACCAGCGATTCAACCAGCACCGAGATGACGACTGGGCTTCTGCCGAAGCCAAGCGCGCGGAGCGTGGCGATCTCACGCGTGCGGCTGGCGACGGCCGAGTACATCGTGTTGACGGCGCCAAACACGGCGCCCAGACCCATCAATGCCGCGATGGCGAATCCGATCGTGCGGATGATCGACTGCAGTACCCGCGACTGCTGCTCATAGTAGTCAGGCTCGCGGATCACCGTCACATTCAAGCGAGGGTCGATTGTCAGGGCGTCCTTCAGCTGTTGAAGGCTATCCGGAGACTCGAGTCGGAGATAGACGGACTGGTATGAGTTCCCGCGTCGATAAGCTGGCTGAAGGACCTTCGCGTCGCTCCAGATTTCCGACTCGGCGATGCTGCCACCCGCGTCGAAAATCCCGACGACCTGCCACGAACCCTCACCCCAGCGCGCAGACGTTCCAACCGAGAGGCCGGCAAACTGCTGTGACGCCGCGCGGCCGACAATGATTTCGTTCGTGCCTGGCTGAAACATACGGCCTTCGACGATTTTGAGTCCCGGCCGGACCTGCAGGGCGGCGGCCGACACGCCGCGGAGCGGCACGTTCGCATCGGTGCCGCTCCGCTTGAGGGGATGCCCGACGATCACAAAGAGCTCAGGGGAGGCATGCGGTCCGGTCGGTCCCCGCTCGATCCCGGGCGCTTCGGAGATGAGCTTCACGTCGTCACCGGAGAAGCCGCTCGTCATCTCGGTATCGCTGCCCGCCCGCAGCACGATCACGGTCTGCGGATCCCCCGTGCCCCGCATGGCGGCGCGAAATCCTTCGGCGATCGACAGGACTGCGGTAAACACGATCACGACGCCGGCGATGCCAATCACGGCGACCGTTGCGGACCCGAGACGCTGCGGAATGGACCGCAACGTCACGCCTGTCACAGCAATGATTTGAGAAAGCCAGTTCATGAGGATCATCCAGTTCGACGCAGCGCGTCGACAATCTTCAGCCGGCTTGCCTGAAAGGCGGGCAGAAGCCCCGTGCCGAGGCCGAGCGCCAGCACGAGCGCGACCCCGGCTATCAAATCGCGGATCGGAAAATAGAACGCCGGCAGCATCCCGTTGGTGGGATCACCCTGCGCGACGATCACCCAGGCGATAAGGAGCCCGATGCCTCCACCGACAATGGCAATGACGCACGATTCGACAAGCACCAGGGCCAGTATTCGACGGTCCCCGAAGCCGAGCGTCTTCAGCACGCCCAGCTCGTTCGTGCGTTCCCGGATCGACTGCGCCATGGCGTTGCCCGCCACGAAGAGAATGAAGAACATGACGATAGCCGCGATGGCCATCATGATGGCGCCGATGTCGCCGATCTGCTTGGCGAAATCAGACACGAACGCCTTCTCGGTGGCCGTCTTGGTCTCTGCGGGAGAGTTCGCGAACATCGCGTCGATGCGTTTCGCGAGTTGATCGGATGTCGCCGGGTCGGCGACGCGAAAGACGTACCACCCCACCTGACCGTTGAAGTAGCCCGAGTTGCGGAACGTCTCGTTCAAGTATTCCCAGTGGAAAAAGAACTGCGTCTTGTCCGCCCCCTTCAAGGGCGAATCGTAGATGCCGTCGACGGTGAACTCCCACGGAGTCCCGTCAGGTTTCCGGTAGATCGGTGATATCAGCGGAATGCGATCGCCGACCTTCCAGTTGAATTTTCTCGCGGTGTCGATCCCGATGATCGCGCCGGTCCGATTGCCGAGCCAGGTCTTCTTCTGGTCATCGGGCACGACAAACTCGGGATACATCCTGAGCCAGCTCTCGGGATCCACGGCCATGTTGGCAAAGAACCCGGTATTGGGATCCTGGTAGTACGCGCCAAACCAGTTCGCATGGGAGATGTCGGTGACGCCTTCCGTGGTCCGGATCCGTTCGGTGTAGCTCTTCGGGAGCAGCTGGATGATCGAGACCTTGTGGATCATCATCAGCCTGTCGGCGCCCGCGACCTCCACGCCGAGCGAGAACGCCGCCCGGATGGCCATCAGCGCACCGAACAGCACGAACGCGATGAGGATCGACAGGGTGGTGAAGATCGTGCGGATCTTCCTGCGCATCAGGTTGCGCCAGACGAGTGGCAAGTACTTCATGCGGCCGCCGCCGTGACGAGGGCGCCTTTTTCAAGGTGCAGTATGCGCCGCGCACGGGCGGCGGCGTGCGGGTCGTGAGTCACCATCACGATGGTTTTCCCGTGGTCTCGGTTCAGCGTCTGAAGCAGATCGAGAACCTCGTCTCCGGATTTGCGATCGAGGTCGCCGGTTGGCTCGTCGCACAGCAAGAGCGTGGGATCCGTTACGATGGCGCGGGCGATGCCGACTCGCTGCTCCTGACCGCCCGACAACTGGCGGGGGTAGTGCTTCGCGCGGTCGCCGAGGCCGACCACCGACAGCGCCGTCTGCACGCGCCGCGTGCGCTCAGACGACGAGAGCTTGGTCAGGAGGAGCGGCAGTTCGACGTTCCGCGCCGCGGTGAGCACGGGCAACAGGTTATACAGCTGGAACACGAAGCCGATATGGCGCGCGCGCCAGGCCGACAGGCGGCCGCCCGACATCTTGTCGATGCGATCGCCGCCCACTTCAATCGCGCCTTCAGATGGCGTATCGAGCCCGCCCATCAGGTTCAGCAGCGTCGTCTTGCCCGAGCCCGAGGGTCCCATGAGCGCGAGAAAATCGCCCGGCGGGATTTCCAGATTGACGCCTTGAAGCACGTCGATCCGTTCGTTGCCGCGGAAATACACCTTATGAAGGTCCCGAATCCTGACCAGCGTGTCCATTAGCGCTCCTTCACCCGCACGCCGTCGGCCAGCGTGGCAGGTCCGTCGACCACCACCCGTTCCCCGGCGCTGACTCCCGACACGATTTCCACTCGATCGCCGTCTTCGGCGCCGACCTTGACCGCGCGCCGCTCGACCCGGTCGTCCTTCACGACAAAAAGGATACTCGCGCCTCCCTCCGTCCGGACCGCGGTCTTCGGCACCACAAGACGGGCACGCGGTGCGTCAGTGGCCGGTGCCGAAGGATGGTCGTTCAGAAACGACACCTTCACGCCCATGTCGGGCAGGACTCGCGGCTCGAGGGACTCGAAGCCGATCCGGACGCGTACCGTCGCCTTCTGCCGATCGGCGGACGGGACCGTCGTAATGACGTGGGCGGGAATACGCCAGTCCGGATACGCGTCGAGCACCGCCTCGACCGGCTGTCCGGGGCGGACGCGATTGATGTAGCTCTCGCTGACGTCGACCTCGATCTCGAGCGACGACATGTCGACGATCGTGCCGATGCCTGTCCGCGTGAACCCGCCGCCCGCCGACACCGGTGAAATCATCTCTCCCGGCTGTGCGTCCTTGGAGATCGCCACGCCGTCGAACGGCGCGCGCACGATCATGTCGTTCAGATCCGTCTGCCGCATATGGACGTGGCTCTGTGCCACCTCCACCTGCTGCCGCGCGAGCGCGATCCGGGCGCGCAACGATTCCACCTGCGCCTCCGCGGCGTCGAGCTCGGCCTTCCCGATGACGCCCTCTTTGACGAGATCGGCGCGCCGCTTCAGCGTCAACTCGGCTTCCCGCAGACGCGCTTCATCCTCCGCTGCCACCCGTCGCGACGCCCCCTCCTCGGCCTGCGCCACCGCGAGCGCGGCCCGCGTCTGCGAATCGTCGAGGCGCGCCAGCACCTGGCCCTTGCGGACCGCCTGCCCCTCCTCGATGAAGACCGCGAGGACCTTTCCTGTGACCTTCGAGGAAACCGTGGCGCGGCGTCTCGCCGTCACGTATCCGGACGCATTCAGCACGGCTCCGGCGGCCGCGCCGGCGCCCTGCTGCGCGGTTACTGCCGCGGTCTTGACCATCGCGGCCTGCACGCGCTGGGTCCAGAACCACAGACCGGCCCCCGCCGCCGCGATGAGGACCGCGAGCGTAATCCAGACACCGCGCCGCGGGGCACCGCCGCGCGCGTGGTGATCGATACGGAGAGATGCGAGATCGTCCTTCAGATTGGTCACACCACGCTCGGCTGGAAAGGGATGGCCGGCTCGTCCGGGCTCCGATCAGTATAGTCAGAATCTACGTAAGGCTGGCGCGGGGAGCCACGGCAGATCGGCGAGCGGGGGAAAATCGGCGGCCAGTCACGCGCTTGACTCACCGCAATGCGCGATGGTACAAACGGCCACTCTTCACACTCAAAGCGGGGAACGGCGTGGCCCAGACGGAAGCAGAGCTGCTCGACAACCCTGTCGCGGGCCGTCCCACGCTCATCCTGCGCTCGCCGGATTTCCACTCAATCACCGAGGCCGTCGCCGAGCCGGTCGAGCGGCGGACGCCGATCGGCTGGTGGCTCTTCTTCATCCCGTCCCTCGCGCTCCTCGGCCTTCTCGGCGTGGCGGTCTCGTGGCTCTTCTGGGAGGGGATCGGCGTCTGGGGACTCAACGTCCCCGTCGGCTGGTCGTGGGACATCACGAACTTCGTGTTCTGGATCGGGATCGGGCACGCCGGGACGCTCATCTCAGCGATCCTCTTCCTCTTCCGGCAGACATGGCGCACCTCGATCAACCGCGCGGCAGAGGCGATGACCATCTTCGCGGTCATGTGCGCCCTGCTGTTCCCGGGCATCCACGTGGGACGCGTCTGGGTCGCCTACTGGATGTTCCCGCTCCCGAATCAGATGGGCATGTGGCCCAACTTCAGGAGCCCTCTTCTGTGGGACGTCTTCGCGGTGAGCGTGTACGGAACCGTCTCGGTCCTGTTCTGGTACGTCGGCTTGATTCCGGAC
>JAIVJE010000508.1:0-5417 GCA_020200195.1 Acidobacteriota bacterium
TTTCTGACGATCTGATTCCTGGCCGTATCCCGTTAGCGCAATGAACCGGGTATCGTCCACACCTGGAAGCTCACGCAGGCGCGCAGCCAACTCATAGCCGTCCATGACTGGTAGCCCGATATCCAAGAATGCAACTCCGGGACGGAACTCCGCAGCGATGCGCAGCGCGGCTGGTGCATCGTGCGCAACGCGTGTGTCGTAGCCCTTGGCGCTCGACGCAGTCGCGAGCATCTCGGCGCCATCGACGTTGTCATCAACGACGAGAATCCGGACGGCGTCAGGCGCAGGCCGCGATGCTGTGTGCCCTGACCGCGCTGCTGGCTGCTTGATTCTGCAGCGCCGCAGCCTCTATTGCCTCTGCAAACGACAACGAACTCGCTGCCTGTTCCTCGCCCCTCACTATGAGCCGACACCGTTCCGCCGTGGCACTCGACCAGATTTCGAACGATGGTCAATCCGAGGCCGAGCCCTCCTTGCGATCGATCGCCTGCCGCTCCTGCACGAACAGGTCGAACACGCCTGGCAGGACGTCGGCCGGAATGCCTATCCCGGTGTCACGAACGCGCCGCACAACTTCGTCCTGTTCGGCGCGCGCGCACACTGTGATGTGTCCTCCAGAAGCGGTGTACTTAGCGGCATTGTTTACTAAATTTGAGATCACTTGACCGAGACGCATCGAATCGCCTTTCACAGGGAGACCTCTTCTCGGTACATCCACGTCGAGGGTCTGGGAGCGCTGCTCTAGCAGGGAACTCGTGATCTCGATGGCTTTCGCCACCACTTCCGCGCCCCCAGCCCTCCATGTCGGCTGGTGTCCTCCCGGTATACGAGTACCACTGGTCGTTGAGCCAGTAGATTCCAGCCGTCCGGGCGCGCCATCAGGCAAGGTTCGCGATGGAGTTCGCCAGTTCCCGAAAGAGATGTTCGCTCTCGCGCAGCTCGTGGCTTACACGGGCGCGCTCGATTGATTCGCAGCACCGACTGGCGACCCGATGAACGAGTTCGACCTCGTCCGACTCCCACGCTCGTGGAACCGCCGTATGGACGGCCATCGCGGCAACGAACTGGTCGTGCTTGAGAATTGGCACGCAGATGACCGCGCGGATCGCGGTCATCGTGTAGGAAAGGCGCTCGCCCGCCATGACGCGCCGGTCGGTGTCGCTGTCGGTAACAAGAACGTACGGCTCGCCTGCCCTCATGAGCCGCAGGCATTCCTCCCCAAACTGCGTAAACGTGTACCGTCCGACGATGCTCTGGACGCCGTTCGTGTAGTTTCTGGTGAGAACGAACGTGTCTTCGTCGTCTTCAACGGTGGCATAGGCACAGCGATTGACGCCGAGGGTTTTCCCAACGCTTTCGCGCCGGTAAACGTAATCGCTTCGGCGTCCGTCAACGGGCGAACGACGTCGTCGAGTTCGACGAGAAACCGGTTCCGCGCCTCGAGACGGCGAAACGGTTGCCGCGATCCTGATGGACAACCCACTCGCGGCCGTTGGGCCGTCGGCCGCGCGCGCCGGGCGGGCTCAGAGAGCGATCGACGAAGGTCGTCGAATCGGCGCGAGGACCCAGCGCGAGCGGGATTACATCGAAGCGGTCGGGGGCCTATTACGCAGATTGGTCGAATCGCCCCGGAGCGAGTTCGGCAGCAGGCGCGCGCCGAGGCATTCGAGGCGCTGGCCACCCGCTATCCTGACGATGACGAAGCACAGATCTTTCGCGCGTTGTACCTCGCGGCAACGCAGTCGCTAACTGACCAAAGCTATGCGACGTATCTCAAGGCCGCCGCGATCTTAGAGAAGCAGTTCGCGAAGCATCCTGACCATCCGGGGGTGGTCCACTATCTCATTCACGTTTACGACGCGCCGCCGATCGCGCAGAAAGGGCTGTCGGCCGCGCGCCGCTACGCCGACATTGCGCCGGCGGCGCCGCACGCTTTGCATATGCCGTCGCACATTTTTACCCGCGTCGGCGCGTGGGCGGAATCGGCGGCAACAAACGGACGGGCGGCTGCGGTCGCGAGGAGTGACAACGATGGCGACCAGGAGTTGCACGCCATGGATTACATGACCTACGCCTATCTGCAACTCGCGCGCGACAGCTACGCGCAACACGTGGTGGACGAGGCTCCGCGAGTGAAGGGGTACGTCCGTTTCAATGCCTTCTACGCGCTGGCGGCGATGCCGGCACGCTATGTCATCGAGCGCGGCGACTGGCGCAACGCGGCGACGCTGCAGGTAGTCAAGAGCGACTATGCATTTGCTGACGCGTTGACATACTTCGCGCGTGCGCTCGGCGCCGCGCGAAGTGGTGACGCTGCTTCCGCGGAGAAGGATGTGCAACAGCTCGCGACGCTGCGCGACCGGCTGAAAGGCGCGAAAGACGACTACTGGGCAACCGAAGTGGAGGTGAGTCGTCTCGGTGCGGGCGCCTGGGCAGCCTTCGCGCGCGGAAAACGCGAGGAAGCGCTCAATCTGATGCGGAGCGCGGCGGACGTCGAGGACAGGGCCGAGAAGCACACCACGCCGGGACGGATCGTGCCGGCCCGCGAACTCCTTGGCGACATGCTACTCGAACTCAACCGTCCCGCCGAAGGCTCTCAAGGAATTTGAGGCCTCTCAGACTCGCGAGCCCAATCGTTTTCGCGGCCTTCACGGCGCCGCTCAGGGGGCGGCGCAGAGCGGCGAGATCAAGAAAGCAAAAAGCTATTTTGCGCGGCTCCTGGAGATCGCTGGTGAGGCCTCGGCACGGCCGGAACTGGTGGCGGCGAGGAGGTTCCTCGCCGCGCACTAATCGCAGTACTCGCCGTGCAGCGCGAGGAGCTCGAATGGTCGAAGCGCGAATCATGACGTAACGCCGACAGCAGGCAGTTGAAGGTCCGACTGCCAACGCGAACACGCGCACGCTATCTATCCATCTATCCGCCTCCACTGGACGTCCGAATCGAGCGACTCGCCCCGCACCAGCCGTGACGATGGGCCGGCGATCCCGATTCGTCATGGTTAGACTGATGGCGCCTGGAATGTTCGCCGACGTGCAGTGGCCGGTCTCACGGGCGCAAGCCAGCCTTTTCGTGCCCAGAACCGCGGTCGTGCGTACGTCGGAGCGCCAGTTCGTGGTCAGGGTTCGGAACGGCGTCGCAGAGTGGGTAGACGTCAGGCGCGGCGAGCTGAACGGCGACGTCATCGAGGTGTTCGGCGATCTTCGGGAAGGTGACCTCGTCATCCGTCGAGGGAACGATGAAGTCCGTCCGGGGACGGAGATCGCATCAACCGCCCCCAAGAGTTAGGCGCGCCCAAGTACATTGTTGGGAATGCCAGAACCGAGGACGTCATGAGAATGTCTGCTCGAGGCGCAGCGATCGCCACCTCAGTCGCCGCCGTCATCATGCTGGGGACCGGAGTGTCGCATGGGCAGACCGTGCCACTGAAGCCCTCGTCAAGTCGTTAGGACAGGGCGGCTACGTCCTGATCATGCGACATGCAAGCTCACCGCGCGAGGTGCCGGACAACACAGGCCGCCAATGCCGACAACGTGAAACTGGAACGTCAGCTGGACGAAGCCGGGGGATGTCCCTCCGTCTGTTGAATTCAGCGGCGGCTCGGTTGACGACTACGCGATCTGTCGCTCCTCCTGAGCGACGCTGAGGCCGAGCTGTCGGTCGCGTGCGCGGAGCGCGGCGACGAGCGTCGGCATGTCAGCATAGCCTTTCAGTCGACGGAAGCCTTTCACCGCTTCGAGCACACCAGTCCGCAACCCAGCGCAGCATCATCTGTCCGCCACGCCAGCGTTTGACGTTGCGCTTCACGTGACGCGTCCGACTGAGCAGACTCTCGGCGGCGTTCGTCGTGGCTAATGAGCGGCGCAGACGCGCAGAGAGGTTCAGCGTGAGCACGATCAGTGTTTCGTCGAGTCCTTCACGCACGCTCTCGGCGGCGCTGGGATGCTCGGTCTCCAAACGACGTGCGAGATCGAATAACAACCGTTGGGCGGTCTTCATATCGGCACTCTGGTAGGCGCGGCGCAGGATCGCTTGCGCCCATGGCCGCTGGCGGTCATTGAGATACTCGAAAATGTTGCGGGTCTTGTGCACTTGGCACACCAGGACGAGGGCCGCGTCCCCGAAGGTCGCGCGCACCGCTTTGCGCAGGGCCTTCGAGCCATCGAGGATCACGAGCAGACTGCGATCGCCGTCGTGCGCGCCACGAAGCGCCGCCAACAGGGCCATCGCCTCGTTCCCACCCGATAGCCGATCGGCCATAATGCCAGACCCGACAACAGCAGCGAGCAGTATCGCGGTGCCGATCGCCTCGGCTATGACTCGACGAGGAACATCCGCGGTCATCGAAGCTGCTTCCGCATGACGATCGCCGAAGCCGGACAGGCCGATTGAAACTCCACCGACCCACGAACGGACGGCGGTACCTCATCGCGAGTGATCTGCTCGAAGCCGAACTTGGGAAAGAAGTGCTCGGCCGTCGTAGTCAATAGGAACACGGTGTTCGCGCCATTGGCTGTGGCCAGGCGGAGCGCCGCGTCAATCAACTGATGTCCGATCTGCCTGCCTTGCCGACCTGGCTCGACGGCGACGGACCGGAGCAAGGCTCCGTCATCGTACAGCTCCAATGCCGCAGTGCCGACGACGTGTTCGCCTTCCTTCGCCACGAGCATCGGCAGATGCTCGTCGACGCCGGCGAGCGGTACATGCAGTCGCTCGAGCAACCCGCGGATCTCAGGCACGTCACGCTCTGTCGCCCATTCGATCATGGCTGCGACTCCTGCGCCCGAGGCTCCTGATTCGCACATACGGTTGAATGGCCCGAGCAATCAGTCAGGACTAGATTCCGCGGCACGCCAACCCCGGTGTGTCGGACATCAGCGGTTCGGTAGACCGGTGCACAGCGAGTGTCCCCGCACGAGATACGGTAGCGGTTCGATCAACGGAGTGGGGTGCCGAATTCGGCCTTCTAGAATCAACGACTTGGAGATGGTGGACCTGACCGGGATCGAACCGGTGACCTCCTGAATGCCATTCAGGCGCGCTCCCAACTGCGCTACAGGCCCGTCTTGTGCGAGGGGCGAACTCTCATTCTAGCGTGACGCCTTCGGGATGGTCAAAGAGGACGGCCGAACACGCGCACGTAATCTTCGGGGGCATCGACGTCCTCGAGTGCACCATCATCGTTCACCTCGACATTGACGATCGCGTGTGCGTGCGCGCGCAGAACCGCCTTCGCGCCGACCGCAGGATCCGCACCGCGCAGTTCTTCGAAGACGGATCGCGCGAACACGACCGGATGACCGTGACGTGCGCCCACCGTTGCGCGAACGATCGGCGCCCCTGACGAATCGAACGCGGCGATCACCTGTGCCACCGTGTCCGCGCGGACCAAAGGCATGTCCACGGGCATCACCAGCAC
>JAIVJE010000508.1:5430-8336 GCA_020200195.1 Acidobacteriota bacterium
CCCACAATCAATGAGGACAACTGCCCCCGGTCGGGGTCGGGATTGATGACGAATTCCGCCCCGCCGTCCAGCGCATCGACCGCGGCACGGAGGTCATCTGCTTGAGGTCTGCCGATTACGATGATGTGATCGGTCCCGCCCTGCCGCAGAGCTCGGGCCAGGACCATGAGGAAAGTCTCCTCCCGCCCCGCCGGAAGCAACGCCTTGGTCCGTCCCATCCGGCTCGAGCGTCCGGCCGCCAGGATCAGCGCGGGAATCACGGTGCAATTGTAGGGCCTGCGGCGCCGAACAAACGGCACTTTCAACCGAATTGCGGGGCTTTCGGCGCCCCGCCCTAACTCCCGCAGTTTCTTGACTTCCCCGGCAGAACTCCCTACACTTGCCCCGTTTCAAGCTCAGCGCGCGGCCAGCTAGATCGCGTCGCTGGAGGCGCGGGGAGATAGGAAGGTCGTCGGCGCACCCCTGCTGTTTCGGGCCGCGTCATCCCGGCCCGTCAACCCGCACTCAGCTTGTCGATCTCCCGGGATGATCCGGGGGTTCGGTTCATCGAGAGGACACGGGTATGCCTACCGGGACGATCGCTCGCCTTCTGATCGATAAGGGGTTCGGTTTCATCCGCGATGAGAGCGGAATCGAACACTTCTTTCACCGCAGCTCCGTCCGCGGCGCCGTGTTCGAGCTGCTTCGGGAGGGCCAGCGCGTAGAGTTCACGCCCGAGGAATCCGGCAAGGGCCCGCGTGCCGGCGATGTGCGCCTGATCGAAGGCTGACGCCTCCGCCATTGAACCCGGCGGGTCGGTGCGCCTTGCCCGCCGGGTCTTACCTCTCTACGGTCAATGTCCACCGCCGCCGTGCCATCTCGCCGACGAGCGGCCGCCCGCATATTCATTCTTGCCGCGTCCACACTCATAGTTCTGATCACATGCAGCGCTTTCTTTGCCGGGCGATTCCTTGTCGCTGAAGACGACCTCGGACGATCCGATGCGATCTTCGTGCTCGCTGGTGCCCGCGTCGAGCGCTGGCTCGAAGGTGCCGATCTTTATCGTGAAGGATGGGCGCCGCGCATCGTCCTGAGTCGCGGGCGCGTCGAGCGTGCCGAACACCACTTGCAGGCGATGGGAATCCGATTTCCGACCGATGCGGAGCTCGTGCGCGACGCGCTCCTGCAACTCAAGGTGCCCTCGACGGCAGTGATGATCCTGCCCGACGATCAAGATAACACCGCGCACGAAGCGCAATCACTCAGGAAAGTAGTCGACCAGCACGGCTGGACGCGGGTTGTCGTCGTCACGTCGAAGTACCACACGCGACGCACGAAGTTCGCGTTCAGCCGGGCGTTCAGGGGAACGCCGGTCCGCATCATCGTGCGAGGCTCCCGGTACGATCGCGTGAACCCGGCGCGGTGGTGGCGTTCGCGTCAAGATATCCGGGAGGTCATTTCCGAGCTGCCGAAGCTCCTCGCGTACGCATTTGGGCTCGCCGCGTAAGCCGTATAGGATCGACTGTGGAAGTGAACGGGGCCCGGTGGCCCTCCCGGTCTTCAAAATCGGTCGCTGCCCGCGATTCGCGGGCGGGCTGGGTTCGACTCCCAGGCGCTTCCGCCACCCCTTCATCGCGGCTCCGCGTCACACCGCGACCGCACGCCGGATCGTCGCGAGCAGCTCCTCGAGATCAAACGGCTTGGGCATCACTGCAAAGGGTGACAAGTCCTCGAACGCATACCGCCGCTCCGGAACCGCTGAGATCACGATGACCGGAACGTCCGCCGTCAGCGGATCAGATAGCTGCTTGCGGCGGAACTCATCCCCACTGCAGCGGGGCATCATCAGGTCGAGCAGGATAACCGATGGCGCCGGTGGCAATCGGGCGCGAAGGTCGTGAAGCCGCTCGAGCGCGTCGAGCCCATCAACAGCTTCTGTGACAGTCATGCCTTCGCTCTGCAGCAGGTAGCGGAGAACGTTGCGCGTATCAGCACTGTCTTCGACGATCAGGACGTGTGGCGGGGGGCGGGCGGCGTCGATCATAAGGTTGGGTTGGATCGGATGACGAGGCCGTCTCCGTCATCGGCAACGTCACGCAGCCGCGAAAAGCGTATCTGAGACATGCAGATTTCACGGTTTCTCATTCGTCAACGCAGTAGTTGCAAGAAGGCATCCGTGTCGCGGAGGTCCTCAAACACAGCCGCTGCACCCGTGTCTCTGAGTTGCTCGGCGGTAAACCCGCCGGTGGCCACGCCAATCGGCACAGCTCCAACCGCCTGCGCGCATGCGATGTCGTGCGGTGTGTCACCGACCACGAAGATGCGATCTGGCGTGACGTCGGCGAGTCCGCACGCGCGCGCCCGCCGCAACGCGAACGGAACCAGCGCATTCCGATCCGCCGCGTCGTCGCCGAAGGCGCCACAGCGAAAGTACTTCCAGAGGTCGAAGTGTCCGAGCTTGATGCGCGCACCGTCCTCGAAGTTGCCAGTCAACAGACCCTGCAGCACGTCGTCGCGACCATGGAGCGTTTCGAGAAGGTCGCGCACTCCCGGCATGACACTTTTCGTACCTCGGCCGGGCTGGTCGATTTCCCTCTCGAGGTGAGCGAGGTATCGCACCTTGAGCGCCGCGAACAGTTCCTCGTCCATTTCATGACCGACCTTCGCCATCGCATCGTGGATGATGATGCGATCGGTGCGTCCGGCGACCGGTATGCCCGAGAGCACATCGCTGTGGCCGACAAGTTCCTCGCACGCACGGTTGAGTGCGCGCAGGCCAGCGCCGCCGGTCAAGACGAGCGTGCCGTCGATGTCGAAGAGTACGAGCCTGGTCATGGTCGGCCGATCTACAATTCCGGGTGGAGGAGGCGGTATGAAACAGGGACTGAGACTCACGTGCGCGGCAATGGCGCTCGCGACGAGTGTTG
>JAIVJE010000215.1 GCA_020200195.1 Acidobacteriota bacterium
CCCATCACCAGGTTGATCGGAAACGAACCGAACGGCTCTTTGAGCCTGAACTCAACGGTGTAGCGATCGGGTGCGTCGACCGACGCGAGCAGCCGGTACGCGCCGGATCGCCCGCGGAAGTTCGGATCCAGGAAACTTCGGAACGTGTAGACTACGTCCGCCGAGGTCAGCTCGCGGCCGTTGTGAAACTGCACGCCGCGGCGCAGCCGGGCTCGGTACGTGACAGGGTCCGGCTGTTCCAGCGACTCGGCCAGCTCCGGCACGATACGCAGATCGGTGGCGATGCGGACCAGACTGCTGAATATCAGCTGGTGGGCTTTCTGGGAGGCTTCGTCGCTGCCGATGCGCGGATCGAGGTTCAGCGCCGAGTTCGTCATGCCCACGACGATCGCGTTGCCATCGGGGCGGTTCGCTGTGCACCCGACGAGCAGGATTAGGATGACGCAGACGACGGCTCTCATTCTCCAGCCTCGCGTGTCAGGTCAGCCAGAATCGACAATGCCTGCATCGGCGTGAGCTGATTCACGTCGATCTGCCGCAGTCGCATCCGGACCGGATCGTCGCCAGCGGCTGCCTGAAACAGGCCAGGCTGCTGCCGGTGATCGCCGCCCGAGCCGCTGAGCGAAGGCCGTCCGCCCCGCGACAGCTCGTCGCGTTCGAGGCCGTACAGGATCTCGCGCGCGCGCGTGACCACCGCCGGCGGCAGCCCGGCCAGTCGGGCGACCTGGATACCGTAGCTGCGATCCGATCGGCCCGCGACCACTTTGCGCAGGAACACGATGTCGTCCTTCCACTCGCGGACGACGACGTGGAAATTCGACACCGACGAAAGCCCGTCGGCCAGGTCGGTCAGCTCGTGATAATGCGTTGCGAAGATGGTCTTCGGTCTGGCGCGCGGGTTCGTGGCGAGATGCTCAGCGACGGCCCAGGCGAGGCTCAGACCATCGAACGTCGACGTGCCGCGGCCGATCTCATCGAGGATGACCAGGCTGCGCGAGCTGGCGCAATGCAGGATGTTGGCTGTCTCCTGCATCTCGACCATGAACGTGGACTGCCCGCGCGCGATGTTGTCGGAAGCACCCACGCGTGCGAACAGGCGGTCTACGACCGGCAATTTGGCCGTCCGTGCGGGCACGAACGATCCCGCCTGTGCCATGAGGCAAAGCAGGGCGGTCTGCCGCAAATAGGTCGACTTGCCGCCCATGTTCGGGCCGGTCAGGATGATGAGTTGAAGCGTGGCGGCGTCGAGCGTCACGTCATTGGGTACGAACGCGCCGCCGACATGCCGTTCCACGACCGCATGCCGGGCGTCGGTGGCGATTAGTTCATCGCCCATATGCATCGTGGGTTTCGTGTAGTTCTGGACGGCGGCGGTCTCGGCGAGCGCCGAGAGCACGTCGAGCGCGGCGATACCGCGCGCGCTGTCCTGAATCCTCGGCGCATGAAGCGCAACCGTGGCGCGGAGCCGTTCGAAGATCTCGACCTCCCGCTCGAGGATGCGTTCGTCCGCGCCGAGCACCTTCTCTTCGTAGTCTTTCAGCGCCGGCGTGATGAATCGCTCGCCGCCCGCGATCGTCTGTTTGCGTCGGTAGTCGTCCGGGACGTTGGCGAGGTTCGATCTGGAAACCTCGATGTAGTAGCCGAACACCCGGTTATAGCGAATCTTCAGCGACGAAATCCCTGTGCGGCCGCGTTCCGCCTCCTCCATGGCCGCGATGCGTTGTTTGCCGGCGCGGCTGATGGTGCGCAGTTCGTCGAGTTCCGGGTCGATCCCGTCCCGGATGGCACCGCCGTCGCGGGCCAGTGCCGGCGGCTCGTCCTGAAGCGCTGCGTCGAGCTCATGCCGCAGGTCGGCGAGGTCGTCCAGCTCTGACAGCAGGCTCCGCAACAGCGGGGCCTGGAGATCATCCAGCAGAAGGCGGACGCGGGGGACTGCGGACACGGATTGGCGCAGCGCCACCAGATCGCGCGGTCCCGCCGTGCCGAGGGCCGCCCGCGCGACAAGCCGCTCGATGTCGTGCACGGTCCTGAGGGTCTCGCGCAATTTCCCCCTCTCCGTGCTGCGAAACGCGAACTCCTCGACGGCATCGAGCCGGTCCTGTATGCGCTCGATTGCCATCAGCGGTCGCAACAGCCAGGAGCGCAGCAGCCGTCCGCCCATCGGCGTCACCGAACGATCGATTTCATGCAGCAACGAGCCGGCGCGTGTTCCCTCCGTTGATTCGAAGACTTCGAGGTTGCGAAGCGTCGTCGAGTCGACCGTGAGACAATCTGCGGCCGAGCGGTGGGCGATCTCACGGACGTGCGCGAGGTCCACTTTCTGTGTGTCGCGGAGGTAGTGGACCAGCGCGCCAGCGGCAGCGACCGCTGCGGGGTGCGCCTCGAGGCCAAAACCCTCCAGATTATGTGACTGCAACTGCTCGAGCAGTGTGCGCCGGGCAGACTCGAGCTCGAACGTCCAGGTGTCAGCCGTGGTCAGCCGGGTGGGCAGCTTCAGTTCCTCGAGCACCGCAGCGGCATCGTCGAACCCTACTGGCGCAACCACTTCACGCGGCCGCAGCACCGCGAGCTCGTCCGCGAGGGTCTGACGACTATCGGTGCCCAGGTACTCCGCGGTGACGAACTCTCCCGTCGAAACGTCGAGCAGCGCGACGCCGTATCCGGTCCCCGTCTGCGCGGGTGTAATGCTCATCAGGAATGCGGGCTCGCGCGCGTCGAGGTACGCGGCGTCGGTCAAGGTCCCTGGCGAAACGACTCGCACGACCTCCCGTCGGACGAGGCCCTTTGCCTTCTTCGGGTCTTCCATCTGCTCGCAGACGGCGACACGAAATCCCTTCTTTACGAGACGGGCGATGTATCCGTCAGCGGCCTGGTAGGG
>JAIVJE010000509.1 GCA_020200195.1 Acidobacteriota bacterium
CGGCCCAGAAATCGTCACGAGCTTGTCGCCTTCACTGGCGGTTAAGTACAAATGCTTCGCCGCCAGGGCGGGAGACGACTGGCCGAAGGGAACGGCTTTTTTCCAGAGGACGTTCTTTGACGGCGAGAACGCGACCGGGTATCCAACTGCGGAGTCCGCCGGAGCCGTTCGGCCCACGAAACTGAGACCACTGACCGTACGCGGTATCGGCGCCGGAACCGAGCACGCATAACAAAGCCCCGACCCACACTGTTTGCCGAAAGTTGGTCATTGGTGGCTCCCCTTCCGTCTCGCGTCCCATGCTGCGACTGAGTCTCAGCCCAGATCCGGAATGACGCCCAGTTGCTGAAGGAGTCCCAGATCGTCCATGAAATCACGTTCCTCGACGATCTTCCCGTCGGCCATGCGGGCAAGGGTGACGCCGACGAGCGTGACCCGCAGAGTCGTGTGGCGTAGACGCCGGAGTTAGCCGTGCGCGCTACTTGACCGCGACAATCACGAATTCCACCGGCTTGCCGCCGGTGTTCTTCGACTCGTGCGCACTTGTGGGTGGTGGGCGTCAAACGTCAATCACCGCTTCGCCTTCGCGTACTCAGATTTCGCCGCCGTGAGGATTGGAACGTCCGGGTCGGCATCCTTCCACAGCGTCAGAAACTCCTCGTACGCCTTTCGACTGCCATCCGCGTCGCCTGCTGCCGAGCGTGCGCGCGCCAGGCCGATCAGACAGTAGGCGCGGACGGGGGACGCCGTGTCTCCTGCGGGTGTTGTCGCGCATTTCTGGAATGCCTCGGTCGCACCCGCGGGACTGCCCGCGGCGAGATGCGCGCGGCCACGCATGTACATCGCGGTGAGGCCTGGGCCCTCGACATCTTCAAACGCGGCTTGGCCCTCGGTGATGGAGACGGCTGACGCAGCGTTACCCTGTTGCAGCGCGATCATCGCGCGGCTCGAACCGGCCGCGAGCGCCTCGGGATACGGCCGCGTGAGCCCCCGTGTTTCGAGCTCGCTGAGGATCGCCTCCGCCTCCCGCGCCTTGCCGACTCGGCGAGCACCGCCGCCCGTGTGACCATCGGAACCAACCCACGACTCGACGCGACGGCCGCACCTGAAAGCGCCTGAGCTTCGGCACATTGCCCAGCCAGTGCTTCCCACGCACTCGCAATGCCGAGGTACATCCCTGCCGTCTCCTTGAACCCTTGCCGCTGCAACGTCGTCGCGCTCGTCGTGATTATTTTTCGCGCCTCAGCCAGACGGCCGCGCATCGCGGCAATCTGCGCTTCGCCCAGGGCGAGGCCATTCCGGGCGGCGGTTGCGCGGATGGCGGACGAGTGGCGCTGCATGCCCGCTGCATCACCACTCACGTAGGCCAGTTCGAACATGCCCAGGTGGTAGGTGGTGGTTTCCCCGAATCGAGCCTTCATGTCCTGGAGAGTCTTTCTCGACTCGTCATATCGACCGAGCTGCCGAAGAATGCCCATCACGTTTCCGTAGGCGAGCTCCAGATCGGGCGCGACGCGAATGCTCTCCTGGAAAGCCTTGAGCGCGTTCTCTTTCTGGCCCGTCCGGCTGAACAAGACACCCTGGTTGTTGCGTGGGGCAGAATCACGCGGGTACATCTCACTCCATAGCTGATAGGTTTCCGTCGCCTTCGCGAAGTCCTGCTCGATATTGAGATAGTACTGAGCCGTGATGTACAGCCGCTCGCGCTCGCTGACGCGATCGCGCATCTCGAACGCCGTGCGGGTGTATGCCTCCGACACCTCGCGCTCCGACGTATTCCGATACACGGTGGCCAGCCGCGCGTAGGCCAGCGCGAAATTCGGGTCGAGCTCGATGGCGTGCTTGTAGAAGGGGATCGCGTCCATCGGCCGCCCGCGCATCCACGTGAAATCTCCAGTGCTGAACGCCTTCAACGCCTCGAGTGACGCTGTAGTCGCCTCGGGGATAGGCGTGGCTGTTCCCTCGATCGACTTCAGCGATTCGCCGAGTCGTCTTCTCATTGCCGAGGCCGCCTCGCCCATCGCGGTCAGGACACGCTCCTTGCTGTCCGCCTCGACCTGCTGGCGGGCGATCGAGTCACCGGTGCCGCAGTTCAGCGCGTTCAGCGTGATGGCGAAGTGGCTGCCCACCGGGGCGATCTCCCCGGTCAGCATCGCTTTGACCTGCTGGCGCTGGCAGACTTCGCGCCCCAGCGCCGGCGTCAGCCGCTCGTCAGGCGGGCGCTGCATCTGCCGCAGCGTGGCCGACACCCGCGACTCGGGAACGACATTCAGGAACGGCGACTCCTCAAGCGCAATGGCCAACGCCTGCTTCAACGCGCCATCGAACACCTGGTCCCCTGTGGTGTTCACGAAATCGGTCAGCAGGATGAAATCGGACTCGGCGAGCGCCTCGGTTCGCCCGAAGCGCCACCCGAAGATGCCGATGATTGCGACGATCGCAAGGACGCCGGCCACGAGCGTTCCGCGGAGGCGTTTCGATGCGGCTGGCCGGGAGCCTCGATCGCGCGCGCTGGAATCACGCTGCGCGGTCGGCGCCACGGCCGCCGCGCCAGTCCCCGATGTCGAGCGAAGAGCCTCCAAGCTCGAATCCCGCTTGATCCGCGAGAGTTCCGCGTGAAGATCCGACGCGCTCTGATACCGAAGCCGCTTGTTCTTCTCGAGCGCACGATTGATCGTCTGCTCGAGCGCGGGCGGTGTTTCCTGATTGAGACGCACCGGCGCAACGGGATCCTTATGCAGAATCGCATCGACGATGGAGGTTGAGTTATGGCCCTGAAAGGGCAGGACACCCGTCACCATCTCGTAGAGGACCACACCGAGTGAGAAGATGTCCGTCCGCCCGTCCAGTTCCTGACCGAGCGCCTGCTCGGGCGAC
>JAIVJE010000301.1 GCA_020200195.1 Acidobacteriota bacterium
CCAAAGCCGATCGCTACATTTCCGACGTCGGCCGCTCAGGGCCGGGCGTGTCAACGGTGCGAACCACTGTTGAGGCCGGTTCGCTGCTGACGGCGGCGCAATACCTCCAGGCGCAGCGCGCCCGTTCGCTCTTCCTCCAGGACATGAACACCGTGTACGAGCCGCTCGACGCGCTGCTGAGCCCCACCATGCCCTCGCCCGCCGGCGTGCCGGTGAACCCGCCGGAAGTCTTCCGCAACTGGTGGAATCTGTCCGGCTTCCCGGCGGTCTCAGTACCGTGTGGATTCTCCACCGACCCACCCAGCCTCCCGATCGGACTGCAGATCAGCGGCAAGCCGTTCGAGGATGCGCAGGTCCTGTCGGTCGCTCGCGCTTACGAGTCCGCGACCGATTGGCACACGCGGCGGCCCGCGTTATAGACGTCAGAACGCGCGGTTGAAGAGCCGTTCGGCGTTTCCCTGATAGATTTTCTTCCGTTCGACGTCGGTGATGTCCAGGGTATCGATGACCTTGAGCGTCTCCCGGATGTACAGCGAGCCGCCTTCGGGATCGAAGGGCGCGTCGGACGCGAAAACGACCTGATCGGTGCCGAAGAACTTCAACCCGCACTCGGTTGCGGCCTTGCTGCCGAACACCGCCGTATCCGCCCAGAACATCTTGAAGTAGTCGTACGGACGCCTGGGCATCGACTCGAGCAGCCCCCTGTAGTCTTCGTCGGCCGTGCGCGTGCCAAACTGATCGAGCCCGTACCCGACTCGCCCTTCGAAGTACGGAATCATCGCGCCGAGATGGTGGGCGAGGATTCTGATGGTGGGCAGTCGATCCATGAGGCGCGAAAACACCAGCCGCTGCATCGCTGCGCTCGTCTCGTACGGCCAGCCGAACGTCCACCAGATTTCGTACTTCGACTTGCTCTCTCCCGGATAATCCGCGAAGCCGGCACCGCGCGCCGGGTGCAGCAGGATCGGGCATCGCAGCCGATCGGCCGTTTCAAACAGCGGGAAGAACCGCTCGTCGTCGAGTGGCATGCCGTTGACGTTGGAGAAGATCTGGACGCCCAGTGCGTCGAGCTCGCGTACGGCGCGCTCGAGCTCCGCGACGCTTTCCTCCGGATGGTTGAGCGGCAGCGACGCGATGAACCCGGGAAATCGGTCTGCCGATCCGGATTGACCGACTCGATCGGGGGAGCGGAGAGCGACAGAATCTGACGATAGTCAGGGCCGAACTCGTCGATCATCCTGAACCGCACGTCGAGGTCGTGCAGGAACGGAATGTGGAGCCAGCGTTTGATCGCGCCTCTGTTGACCGTCACCGCCTGCAGCCGTTCGAAAAACGGCTTCGGGAAGATGTGGTTGAACACGTCGATTCTCAAAGTCATCGAGTCTGCTCGTAGTGTCCGGCTTCAGCCGGACGCTACACCCCTCACTTCATTCATAGTGTCCGGCTTCAGCCGGACCTGACTCGTATCAGCCGCGCATGCCTTCACCGCCGAGTGCGCAGAATTTCAGATTCTCGGCTATCTCCGCGTGCTTCGCGGTAAAAAGCACTCAAGGCGGAGTCAGTGACCGGTGACCAACCGGGCAAGCTGGACGAGGTCTGCCGGCAGTCCGTTGCCGCGCCAGGCGACGTGCAGGTCGGGGCGTAGCAGGATCAAGTCGTAGCCGTAGATGTCGCGAGCGACCTCGTCGGTGACTGTCAGTGTCTCGAAGGGCGCGCCGAGCGCCTGCATCGCACGGCCCAGTCCGGACGTGCCGGCATCGGATCGTCCAAGCCGGAGCAGTGTGTAGCCCTCTCCGATTACATCGTGGATAGCCTTCTGGTCCCGGAGCCACACGTGCGGGAGTCGCGCGCCGGGCCAGGTCGTGGGCACGTACTCCCGGAACAGGTGCTCGGGCCCGCCAGGCTCGTCGGAGATTACCGGCGACCCGACGTACCGGTAACCGAGTTCGGCGCCGATCATTTCGTTGGTCTTGCGCTGTTCGACATCGGCGACCCGCGCGAGGATGTCGCGCGCCGCCTGTCCCTCAGGCGTCGCGTCGCGGATCTCGGGACGGTACTGCGAGCGCCATTTGCGCCTCCCCACCGATGCATAGCGAGACGCGCCGACGTTTCGATCGCCTACCTGCCGCCGCTCTACCTCGTACGAGTCGAACAGCTTCGGCCCTCCCCAGCCCTGGAGCGTGGCGGCCAGCTTCCACGACAGATCGATCGCGTCGCCGACGCCCGTATTCATGCCGAGCCCACCCGTCGGAATCACCAGGTGGACTGCATCCCCGGCCAGAAAGACGCGGCCGTCCCGATAGTGATCCGCGAGGAGGAGATTCTGCTTCCACTGCCCCACGTACAGCATCTCGTAGCGCACCGGGACGCCGACAGCGCGCTCGAACTGCGCCGCCATCTCCTCCGGCGCAGCGACCGTGGCGTGCAGCGTCCAGTGCTTCGTGGAATCCTGCATGATCAGGAACGTCGATTGCGCATCGGCGATGTGATAGTGGCGTCCTCTGCCAGGGCCCTCGCCGATCGGGATTAGATCGAACAGATCGGGGCAGTAATACAGTGCCTGGTACAAGCGCAGGATGTCCCCTTGCCCCTCGAAGGTGGATTCCGAGCTGCTTCCGGACCGCGCTCGGCCCACCGTCACAGCCCACGATGTATTGCGCAGTGATGTCGGAGGTGGAGCCGTGGGCGTCCCGTACGACGGCGGTGACTCGCGTCGCATCCTGTGAAAGGGACACGAACTCGCAGCCGTAGCGCACGGTCACGGATGGCAGCCGTTCGGCCTCCGACTTCAGCAACGGCTCGAGGGTATATGCGTTGCACCGCTCCATTTTCGGGAGAAACTCCGGCGCCTGCTTCTTCTCGACGATCGTGCAGCGAATGCCCCGCAGTCCGAGGTCGACGGCCAGCGTCAACCCGACGGGTCCTGCACCAACAATCAGAACGTCAGTGTGCATTCAGGGTGACTTGGGGCTGGGTGTCAGCGTCAGCGTCAGCGTTAGCCACCGGCCGCCAGCGGCCCTTCCATCGGCCTGACGTCGTACGGACGCGCCGCCCGCCGGCACCAGTACTCCCACGCGCGCTCGAACGTGAACGAGCTGCGCGTGCTGAGCACGGCCGCGACCTCGCCTTCGGTGAGGAAGGTGATCGGGCCGAGCGAGCTTGCCTTCATCTGAAGGTCGGCATTCAGCTCCAGGTACACCGAATTGAACACCACGTCGCGCAAAGACTGGCCAGCGACCACGCAACCGTGCCCGCGCATCAGGGCAACAGGTCGGGGGCCAAGGGCGGCGGCCAGGTCTCTCGCCATGATCATGTTGGTCACGAGCAGATTGGTATCGCCGAAACTGGTCTGTGAATCCCAGGTCGGGATGTCCGATCCCATCGAGGCGCACATATGCATCACCGGGCACAGCCGCGTGCCCGTGATGCCGAATGGGATGACGCTGGGACTGTGGTGATGCACGACCGCCTGAACGTCGGGCCGCGCTTCGTAAATCGCGCCATGGATGAACCGCTCCGCATAGGGGGTGCGTCCGCCCCCGGCCAACGGCGTGCCGTCGAGCGTGAACTCCATGAAGTCCTCGGCTTCGATGCATTCCGGCGCCCGCGCCCGCGACATCACATAGCGATTGGAGGCGACAGGGGAACGGATGCTCACATGGCCGAACGCATCCACGACGCCCTCTCGCGCCAGGATGCGGTTCGCCGTCACCAATTCCTCCAGCGCCGCCCGGCCTACGTCCATTCCGTCCTCACCTGCCAATCGGGGCCAGCCAAGTCGAAAAGGGGACAGCCACCTTTTTCAGACTACGCTCGCGAAAAAGGTGGCTGTCCCCTTTGCGACTCGGGAAAAAGGTGGCAGTCCCCAAAAAAGTGGCTGTCCCAAAAGGTGGCTGTCCCCTCGATCTCGCTGCGGTTCGGTGCACAATTGCCAAAGACGGCGATGAGGGTAACATACGAGATTCTCGGAGGAGAACCGTGACCACACGCTTCGTTGCTTCGATTGCACTCGCACTGCTCACCATGGCGCCGGCGTCGCATGCGTTCCGGCTGCAGCTCGGCTCACGGCCGGCAGAAGACTGGATTGCGCGCCTGGAGCGTCCCGAGCGCGTGGCATCGCTGAAAACGGCCGAGGTCATCGAGAAGCTCCGCTTGAAACCGGGTGATGTCGTCGCGGACCTGGGTGCGGGGGCTGGCGTGTTCTCCTGGCCTCTGGCGCGCACCGTAACGTCCGGAAAGGTGTATGCCGTCGAGGTCGACAAGGGGTTCATCGCGCACCTCGAACGACGTGCCAAGGAGCAGCAGATCACGAACGTCCAGCCGGTCCTGGGCAAATACGACGATCCGCTCATTCCTGAGAAGATCGATCTCGCGTTCTTCCACGACGTCCTCCACCACATCGACCACCGCGACGAGTACCTGAAGAAGGTTGCCTCCTATCTCGAGCCGACCGGCCGGATAGCCGTCATCGAGCTGGACGCGGAACGTCCCGGCAGCTCGCACGCCGACGATCCGAAGCTGCAGGTCACGCGCGCGCAATTGCAGGGCTGGATGGAAGCCGCCGGCCTCGAAAAACAGGACGAGATCAACGGCCTGTTCGAGGACAAGTGGTTCGTGATCTACGGCAAACCGGTCGAGAAAAAGTAGCGCCTTGGCGCGAGGGTGTCATGAGCGAGCTGTCACGGAGGGAGTTCCTCGGGACCACCGCGGCGGGCATCGTCGGATCATCGGCGATCCCCGCGCCTGACGTTGTCGCCAACCAATCCCCACCGGCGCCGGTGTCTGCGCCGCGGACCGCGATCCGCCTGATCGTGAACGGCCGGGAGCGCGATGTCGAGGTCGAGGATCGCTGGACACTCGCCGAGATGCTTCGCGATCACCTGCAGCTGACCGGAACGAAGGTCGGCTGCGATCGCGGTGAGTGCGGCGCGTGTACCGTTCTCCTGGATGGCGCTCCCATTTACAGCTGCAGCTATCTTGCTGTCTGGGCGGCGTCCCGATCGGTGGAAACCGTGGAGGGGCTGGCCGCTGGCGCTCAGCTGCACCCGGTGCAGCAGGCATTCATCGATCACGACGCGCCGCAGGGCGGCTTCTGCACGTCAGGCCAGCTGATGAGCGCAAAAGCGCTGCTGGCCGCGACCCCTCGTCCGACGGCCGATCAGGCACGGGCCGCGCTCACCGGCAACCTCTGCCGGTGCTCCAATTACAACCATTACGTCGAGGCCGTCGTTGCCGCGGGAGCCTCTTCGAGCATCGTCCCCGAATCAGGCCGAGGAGACGGACAGTGAGCGCGGTCGGACGGCCGACGCCACGCATCGACGCGGTGAGCCGCGTGACGGGTTCCGCGACGTACACGGGAGACGTGCGCTTGCCTGGCATGTTGTCCGCGCGCGTGCTCCGCAGTCCGCATCCGCACGCTCGCATCACCCGAATCGGCGCGGAGCGGGCGCTCGCTCTCACCGGCGTCAGGGCCGTCATCACGCACAAGAACTGCCGCGTGACCTGGTCGAGCGGCGACTCCCGCAACACGCGATACCTGTTCAACAACCCGGTGAGATTCGTCGGCGATGCTGTCGCCGCCGTGGCGGCTGCGAACAGTCACCTCGCGGAAGAGGCGCTGCATCTCATCACCGTCGAGTACGAGCCGCTGCCTTTCGTGCTGGATCCGGAGGAAGCACTCGGGGCCGGCGCCGTGGCGATTCACCCGGGAGGCAACCTCTCGCCGAGAGAAGACGGCAAGCCGGAGCCCGAGGTACCGCCGTGGCCGGCTCGAGGAGGGGTTTCGCACATCTGACCAGGTGTTCGAAGACCGGTACACCTCCGTGCACGTGAACAACGCCCAGATGGAGCCGCGCGTCAGCGTCGCATCGTGGAACGGCGATGAGCTCACGGTGTATGCGTCGACGCAAGGCATCTCGAATTGCCGGAGCGATCTTGCGCGTGACCTGCAGCTTCCGGTGGAGCAGGTGGGAGTCGTCTGCGAGTTCATGGGCGGGGGGTTCGGCAACAAGAATCAGTGCCATGACTTCGATCTCATGGCCGCCGTGCTGGCGAAGGCTACGGGCGCGCCTGTCCGGCTCGAGCTGACGCGGAAAGAGGATTACATCGCGGTGCACGGCCGGTGGCCGACGCGCGCCATCCCCGCATCGGCACGCAGGAAGATCGGCGTGTGCGGAAACCGGCGGCGCAGCGGCGGCAGGATGTGCCGAAGTTCGTCGACCACGCCGGTCGCACTCGCATCCCGGCCCGGACGCAGCCGCGTCCGCAGCAGCAGGCCCGTGCGGCCTTCGAACCAGACGAGCGGGTGGTACATGTGCTGGTCGTACCAGCCATGAAACAGGGCGAGTTGCTGGGTCTCGTGCGTCGGATCGTCCGTGCTGTTCGAGATCGAGAATGAGATCAGCCGGATGCTCATCCGACCCGTAGGCGTAGGCACAGAACCAGTCGATGCCCGTGCGCGCGAGGCGCTGAATCGCGGACCAGTCAATCGCGTTCTCCAAGCGCGAGAGCGTGGGCTGCGACCCAAGTGCCGTGCGCCCATCGGCCGCGACCACTTGAAATGTCGGATCGTGCCGGAGCCGGTCGGCGTCGTTGGCGTCCTCGTACCCGGCGACGATCTGATACAGCCGCTGACGGACGAGCGCGTCGAGCTCGTGCGTGATGTAGCGCCGGTCGCGACTGTCCGTGAGCCGCCTGACCACGTCCGCACTGAGACCACGCTGCTCGTCGAATTCTCGGACCAGCAGCAGGCCGGCATCTGTGGTGAGCGTGCCACCGGCAAAATCGACGACGAGTTTTGGTTGGAATCCAAAGCCAAGTTGGCTATAACACTCTGTAGCCATCGCACCTCCTGCGTCGGGGTATCTTCGAGGCCCAGAACACCGCGAAAGTACCACGACTTTTTCGAGGGCGATGGCATTTCTACGTACTCATTCGTGAATTATTCGGGCTAGTCAGCTCGCCATGCCGTTACGGGATCGACGTTGCTCGCGGCCCACGCTGAGGAGGGTGGTGTGGAGTTCCGTCGCGTTCTCGATAGCGGCGCCGCTGGCGGTGTTGTCGAAGACACACCACGCCTCGGCCGACGCCGCCGTGCCGCAAAGCGCACGGGCCAGCGTCTCGATATATTCCGATGAGTAGCGCGACCAGTATTTCCGCGGGGATCCGTGCAGGCGGAAGTACACGATCCCGTTCCAGCCACCGGGGACGTCGGCCCCCGGTGCGGCCGGCGGATCGGCCGCCACTCGCGCAACCTCGTGACGAACGAGCAACGCTTCGGCCGCAGGGGAAAACCAGCTTTCGTGCCGCGGCTCGCACGCCACGGAACCGCCGTAACGCGCGCGGAGGAGATGGAAAAACCTGGCGGCCGTCCGCACGTCGAACGCGAGCGACGGTGGCAGTTGTACCAGGAGCGGCCCCCGTTTCTTTCCCAGGCCGGCGCTCTCGTGGAGGAAACGTTCAAGCGGGAGCCGCGCCCGCCGGAGCTTCTGGTCGTGTGTGATCGTGCGGGGAACCTTCACCGCGAATTTGAAGGCCGGCGGAGTGGATGCGGCCCATTTCGCGTACGTGGCCGAGGCGTGCGGCCGATGGAACGAGGAGTTGATTTCGGCACCGCGCAGCAGCCGTGCGTACCGCTCCAAGTGCGTCCCCTCTCCGTCGAAGCGATGCGCCGACGCGCGCGGGACAGACCAGCCTGCCGTCCCGATAAAGATCCGCCTGGCCGCCATGTCCAAGGATAATGACCGACCCCTCGCCGCTACAATCTGAACGCTATGCATTCGAGACAGGAGCTGGCGGACGGGTTTCGCACGTTGGGCGTCTCGCCGGGTGATACGGTGATGTTGCACGCCTCCGTCCGTGCCGTGGGTGACGTCGCGGGCGGGCCAGACCAAATTCATCTCGCATTGAAAGACGCGCTGACGTCTGAGGGCACGTTGATCATGTACGCAAGCTGTCCAACCTACTACGACGAGGTCGGGCGCGGACACCTGAGCGCAGACCAGGAACGTGAGCTGCTCGAGAAGCTGCCTGCCTTCGATGCGTTCACCGCGAGAGCCCAGCGCGAGAACGGCGTCCTGGTCGAGTTCCTGCGCACGTCGCCAGGTTCCACAGTCAATCCACACGTTGCGCGCTTCGTGGTCTGGGGCAAACACGCGAGCGTTCTAATCTCGGGCCAGCCCTGGGACTATGCTTTCGGGCATGGCTCAGTCCTCGATCGGTTCGTGACGCGCGACGGCAAGATTCTGTTGCTCGGCTGCGATCACGACACCGTGACCTTCCTCCACTACGCCGAGCACATCGTCGACATTCCGGATAAACGAGTGGCGAAATATAAGGTGCCGGTTGACGAGGACGGGAGGCGCGTTTGGCGAGACATGGAAGAGTTCGATACGTCCGGTGCAGGGGTCCACGCCAACTGGCCGGACCGGTTTTTCTCGCGGATCGTGGACACGTATCTGGCTCGAACAAACAATGTCGGCGGGCAGGTTGGGGATGCGCAATCGTTTCTGCTAGTGTCGCAGGGGCTTCTTGAATTCGCTCTTCCTACGATGCAGGCGGTCGCGAGGGATCCCGCGGATGCAGCCAGCCTCCACGCCTGACGCCGCATTTCCCGCGGCATGAGTCGAGGTGCCTATGATTACAGCACACCTTGACTCCTGGATGGCTGGTGCTCCTGGGCACCGCCGTAGTTCTCTCTGTTGTCGGACCGTCTCTGACGCGGCAGTCGTCGCCGAACGCCACACAACCCGCCTTCGAGACCGCCTCGGTCAGGCCAAACATCTCGGGATCCACGGACCGCGGCGGCACGCGGCTTCATCCAGCCGCGGGGCCGTCAATCTTCATCGCGGTGCGTGACCAGCTCGGGCTCAAGCTGGAAGCGCAGACGGCATCCGTGCCGATCGTCGTCATCGACCACGCCGAGCGACCGGTTCCCGATTGAGCGGCCGGCAAGCCAGGCGCGGTGCACGTTGAACATCGCACGTTGAACGTCCGTGCGTCGCACGCTGTACGTCGCACGTCGTACCGAACGTTGCACACTGCACGTTGCACGTTGAACGTTGAGCCCCTGCATCACCGGCGAAGCCGCGGGAACCACCGTCCTACCTGTTGCGTGTAGCGCTCGTACGACTCACCGAATCGTCTCCGTAACGTGGGTTCCTCGTAACCGAGGACAAAGAGATTTGCCGCCAGGAACCAAATCGCCCAGTAGCCAAGCAAGTCCAGCGACCTGGTGAGCAGCACTTGCCCAAGCACGATCAGGGTCACGCTGAGATACATCGGATTCCGGACGTGCCGATACAGGCCTCGCACGACGAGCTCGCGCGGCGGGTCGACTGGCGCGAGTGTGCCCTTCCCGCTGCGGGCGAATTCCCAGATGCCGATCGCGAGCAGCGCAACGCCGACGCCTGCACACAGGAGCCCGAGAAGGTGCGTTGGACTGCGGAAGTCGAGATGCACGTCCCGAAGGCCGAAAAAGCGCCACGGCACATAACCTGCGACGAAACCTGGCAGGAGCACCGCCCAGAGGAGGCTGCGGAAGGCCAGCCAGGCGGGAGACCAGACAGACCGGGGTCGATTAGGCGGGCTCACTCGTTCAACAGCGTCCCACTGAGAACCGGTCGCCCGGCCATCGCCTGTTGCAGGCCGTTCACCGCTATCGCGGCCAGGAACCCAGGTACCAACAGCCTACCGCTACCGCGCGAAGTTGATCGTGACGGTCACGACCACCGGCACGGGCACGCCGTTCAGCAGCGTCGGCGTGTACTCCCACTGCCGCACGGCGTCGAGCGCGGCCTGATCGAGCACCGGGATCGAGCGCACGACCTTGGTGTCGATGACTTTCCCGTCCGGTCCGATCGTCGCTTCGATCATGACCGCGCCGGAGATGCGCGCCGACTGCGCAATGGCGGGGTAAACCGGCTTGACGTCCTTGATCTTGGTGGGTGGCTTGATCTGACCGCCGACCCGCAGAGCCGCCGTCTTGGCCTTTGCCCTGGCTGCGGCGGCGTCCGCTTTTCGTCTGGCCACGACCGCATCGGCCTTCTCCTTGCCGGCGACAGCATTGGCCGACGCCTTCTCGCCGGCCGCCTTCGCTGCGACTGCCAGCTCTTTGGTCCTGTCGTACGACTTGACCCACTTGCCTTCCTGAGCGTTGAGCTCGGCGTCGAGCGCGGCGCGAGCATCCTGAGCAGCCTTCAGCGACTCGGACGCATACTGATCCGCGCGATCGGTAGCCGCCTTGTCCACGGCGGCCCTGGCCGCATCCACGTCCGCGCTCGGCGGCGACGCGCAGCCCGTGACGGTAATCGCGAAGCCCAGCACAATCGCCCGGAATCTGGCAATGACACGCATGGTGTGTTTCTGCTTCGAGCGTCGGATCAACGGCGTTTCCACCTCGGTGCCCGGAACTGGCAGATAGTACACCCGTGCGCAACTGGCCGGGGCGAGTTGTTTGGTCACGTGGTGAGTCACGACGATTCACGGGACGAGAATGTGCGCGGATGCGCACGGATCTCGCAACAGATTCGGACGACAGGTCGGGCGCGCGAACTTGCCGCTCCGCCAGCCTGGCTACGCCAGGGTCACAGTGTCGGGAAGGATGTGCGACGCTGCGTCGCGGTCTAATGCGTCAACCCGTAGACAACATAGTTGACGCCCAGCTTGTACGCCTCGTTCGACGCGTCGAACGGATAGAGCCCCTGTCCCGACCACTCCCAATACTCGGGGACGTCGTTGTCGAAATTGGCGACGACCATCAGCCGCTTCGACGGATCGTTGTCCTCGAAGATTCCGTAGTAGCTCGGGCGGATGCCGTACTCGGATGCACAATCGCGTCGATATCCTTGACTGTAAAGTACGAATCAAAGATCCGGTGGGTGTTGTCGAGTTTGACGAACCGAGCGTTCGGGAGCACCCGGCGCATCTGTGCTTCGAAGTGATTTCACTGCTGTGCGCCGTCGAAGTCCTCGAACACCGCGAAGCCCCCCTTCAGGAGGTAGGCACGAAACGACTCCGCTTCACGATCGGAGAGATTCCAGAAACCGGGCTCCCACATGAACGCCACGGGGTACCTGAACAGCTCTGGATCGTCGAGCGTGAGAATCAGGCTTGCCGTCGATGCGAATGTCGAGGGCGGTGAGCTCCTGGAGAATGAGCGCCAGGTTCTGCTCCGCGCGAGGGTAGTCGTGATTCCACGCCGAGCCAAAGCCGCCGCGGCGGGAAAAGCCGATGTCGGACGCCCAGCGCAATCGCACCAAGGTGAACCGGCCATCGTACTCGGGATCGCTCTGATGCGGGCGGCCGGGCGTGTCAAACTGCACGGCGGCAGCCGTGCTGGCGATGAAGATGACCGCGGTGGCCGTGCGCAGCCAGTGAGGCACGCCGTTATTATCGTAGATTCACCCCGACGTTCTCAGGCGCGGGTCGAGCCGCCTGAGCAGGCGCCAGGCCCACAGACACAGCGCCGCTGCGGCAACCGTGAGGAGGACATACCAAGGGTCCCTCGCGAGCTGCGGAGACTCCATGATGATCCGCAAGAGATGCGCGAGGGTGATCAGGCCAAAGACCGTACCCGTAGTCATGAGATAGGCCTTCATGTCGTCCGCCCTCCAGTCCGACAGCGGAACCCAGCGAACCTGACGAACCTACAGAACCTGCCGAACCTGACTTTTCAATTGTCCGCCGTGCCGGTGACTGGAAAAGCCGCCAGGAGATGCTCCAGGGACCGACAGATCGGCGGCAGATACGTCTGGTCGGTGTCAAAGCCGAACTGCAGCCGATTGCCGGTTCCCGCAACGTCGATCGCGTCCCCGGCGACACGAATGTGCCCGTTGCCGTCGCCGGTCAGCGAAAGCGCAATCCGCCCTTCCATCGTGGCAAAGCTGGCTGTACCTTGCACCGCTCGGGTCAAACCTTCTACTTCCTGCAGGAACGTGTAGAATTCCTCGGACCTCAAATCAGCGCGGAACCCGCCGCGGAAGCCGCCAGCCACGATCTCGAGCTCGCAATCGATCCAGTTGCCGTCCCAGTAATCGAATAGGCCCGGATGGCAACGGGAGAGCGGCCGGATCAACACGTGATCTCCATGTGAATCGCCGATGAGGATTTCCGTGCTGGCTCCCAAACGCTCATCCCGATGGCAAGGAATATTCGGCCAAACTCGATGCAGTCTAGTCCGGGGCGCCGCCCGCGCACAATCAGACTGGAAGTCGTTATACTTCGCGCCAGTTTGCCGCTGACAGCCGGAACCCGTATCGGTCCGTACGAGATCCTAAGTGCCATTGGTGCGGGCGGAATGGGCGAGGTCTACCGGGCGCGCGACACGAAGCTCGGGCGACAGCTAGCGCTCAAAGTGCTTCCGGTCGACGTCTCGATGGACGCCGGACGCCGCGATCGTTTTGAGCTGGAAGCGCGGTCGGCGTCGGCGTTGAACCACCCCAATATCGTCACGATCTACGAGATCGGCCGGGTCGACTCCACATCCTACATTGCAATGGAGCTCGTGTCGGGGCGGACGCTGCGCGACCTGCTCGCCGAAGGGGCGCTTCCGATCCGCCGCTTCCTCGCGCTCGCGGCCCAGATCGCCGACGGCCTCGCACGCGCGCATGAAGCCGGGATCGTGCACCGTGATCTGAAACCCGAGAACGTGATGGTCACTCGGGATGGCGCTGCGAAGATCCTGGACTTCGGCCTCGCCAAGCTGGTCGCGGCAGCGGGATCAGACATCTCGGAGCGCGCGACCGTCGCGTCGCAGACCCGGCCAGGGCTCGTGCTCGGGACCGTCGGTTACATGTCTCCCGAGCAGGCGAGCGGCAAACCTGTCGACTGGCGTTCGGACCAGTTCTCCCTGGGAGCGATGCTGTACGAGATGGCCACCGCCAGGCGGCCATTCTCACGCAGCACCGGCGCGGAGACCCTTGCGGCGGTCATTCGCGACGAGCCGGAACCGCTCCAATCGGTGGTCCCGCAGCTTCCAATCGCCCTGCGATGGGTGATCGAGCGATGCCTCGCCAAAGATCCTGAGGAGCGCTACGCCTCGACCCGCGACCTCGCCCGCGATCTGGCGCACCTGTGCGATCATGTCTCGGACGCGTCGCAAGGACTTTCTGCGGTGACGCCGCCGCCTCGGACGCGGCGGTACGCCGGGTGGGCGCTGGCCGCCGGGTGCCTCGTAGCCGCGGCGGCAGCGGCCGCAGCCTTCGCCATTCTTGGCTCACGGCACGAGCCCGTCGCGTCCCCCGTCCGATTCGCTGTCCCCACGCCACCGGGGACGACGTACGCGCCCTCCGAAGTGTCGAGAGGATTCTCGATCTCGCCCGATGGGACCAGGGTCGTCATCGAGGCGTTTTCAAAGAGGCGCAGGCACCTCTACCTGCGGCGGCTCGATTCGGAAGAGGCGGTGGCGCTGGAAGGCTCTCTCGATGCGACGTCGCACTTCTGGTCGCCAGATGGCCGCTTCCTCGCGTTTTTCGCCGACGGGAAGCTCAAAAAGATCCCGGCAACCGGAGGCCGTCCGCAGGACCTCTGCGC
>JAIVJE010000216.1 GCA_020200195.1 Acidobacteriota bacterium
ATCAGGCCGCGCGCTGGCTGGTTCGAGGTGTCCAGGCGGGGTACGCGTCTCCCGTGACTGACGGTGAGCGGCTCTATGTGGTGGACAACGGCGGCATTATGTTCGCGTTCGACTTGAAAACCGGCAAGAGGCTGTGGGAGCAGAATCTCGGGACGATCCAGAAGTCCTCGCCGGTGTTTGCCGACGGCAAGCTTTACGTCGGGACGGAGAACGGCAAGTTCTTCATCATCCGTCCGCATGCGGATCGCGCGGAGATCCTCGATCAGGACGTGCTGGGACCGGCAGAGAATGCAGAAGCGATCATCGCGTCACCAGCGATCGCGCGCGGGCGCGTTTACGTCGCATCGATGAGTGCGCTCTATGCAATCGGGCCGAAAGGTGCCCCGCGTACGGCATCGACCAACGGGGCGCCGAGCGGACCCGCGGCAGTCGCTCCAGCCGCGCAAGGTTCCGGCGTAGCCGCGTCCCTGCTCGTGACGCCAACCGAGCTTGTTCTGAAGCCGGGAGAGGCGCTGGCATTGACGGTCCGCGCTTTCGATGCCCAGGGCCGACCCGTCCAGGCGCCGGGCAATATCGCCTGGACGACCGAGAACTTGAAGGGGACGGTCACCGGCGGCAAGTTCACCCCGGACGCCGCCACGGTCGCGCAGGCCGGTCTCGTCAAAGCGGCGGCGGGCAGCGTCACGGGAGCGGCGCGCATCCGCGTGATTCCGGACCTACCCTGGTCGTTCGACTTCGAGGATGGCCTCGAGGTGCCGCCGCCGCACTGGATCAACGCCACCGGCAAGTTTGCCGTGCGCGATCTGGACGGCAGCAAGGTGCTCGTCAAGCTGGCCGACAATCCCTTCGCATTTGCGAAGCGGTGCCGGCCCTTCTTCGGGCCCACGGATCTGTCGGACTACACGATTCAAGCGGACGTGCGCGCGGCCGAGCGGCGCCGGCAGATGGGGGACCTTGGTATTGTCGCGCAGCGGTACGAGCTGGTGCTGTTCGGTGGCCATCAGCGGCTGGAGCTGCAGCCGTGGCAGCCGGAGACGCAACGGACCGCGAGGGTCGAGTTCCCGTGGAAGAAGGATACGTGGTACGTGATGAAGCTCGAGGTGCACCCGATGGGGGCCGGCAAGGTTCGGGCGCGTGGCAAGGTATGGCCGCGTGGGGAATCGGAGCCCACGGCGTGGACGATCGAACGTGTCGATCCGATTGGCAACCTGAAGGGAAGTCCCGGCCTGTACGCTGACGCCCCCTCGCAGGCGGGCGGCGGTTCCGAGCTGTATTACGACAACATCAAGGTCTTCAAGAATCAGTAGGCATATGAAAAACATCGTGATCGCCGCAATCGCTCTCGGCGCAGCCAGCTCGCTCGCTGTCATTGCGCGCTCCGATCCCGGCAAGGACTGGCCCATGTGGGGCGGCACGCCGGATCGCAACCTCGTCTCCAGCATGAAGGGACTGCCCACGAGCTTCGACGTCAAGACGAAGAAGAACGTCAAGTGGGTCGCCGAGCTCGGATCGCAGTCGTACGGGAACCCCGTCGTCGCCGGCGGCATGGTGTACGTCGGAACCAACAACGAGGCCGTGAAGGATCCCGCCATCAAGGGAGACAAGGGCGTACTGATGACGTTCCGCGAGTCGGACGGCCAGTTCATGTGGCAGTCGGTCCACGACAAACTCGCGGCGGGGCGCGCAAATGACTGGCCGTTTCAAGGCGTCTGCTCCTCGCCGCTGGTCGAGAACGGCATCGTTTATTACGTGTCGAACCGCGGCGAGCTCATGGCCGTGGACGCGGACGGATTCCGCGACGGACAGAACGACGGACCAGTCAAGGATGAGAAGGCGACGAAGGAGACGAACGTCGACGTCCTCTGGCGTTACGACATGATGGAGGAACTCGGGGTCCTACAGCACAACATGGCGAACTCGTCCCCGGTTGTGTACGAAAACCTCATCTTCATCAGCACCAGCAACGGACAGGACGAAAGCCACGTGAATGTACCGTCGCCGAAAGCGCCGTCAATCATCGCGGTCGACAAGTCGACCGGTAAGCTCGCGTGGGAAGACAATTCCGTCGGGGAAAAGATCCTCCATGGCCAGTGGTCATCCCCCGCGGTCGGCAAGGTTGGCAACACAATGCAGGTCGCCGTGGGACAGGGCGACGGCTGGGTGCGCGGCTACGACGCGAAGACCGGCAAGAAGCTGTGGGAATTCGACATGAACCCGAAGGAGTCGGTCTGGCCGAAGACCCGCAACGAGGTCATCAGCACGCCCGTGTACTACGAGGGGGTCGTCTATATTGCGAACGGACAGGATCCGGAGCACGGTGAAGGCGTCGGCCACCTGTATGCAATAGACCCGACGAAGACGGGCGAAATCACCAAGACCGGGCAGATCTGGCACTACGACAAGATCCGCCGCTCCATCTCGACGGGCGCAATCTACAACGGCATCCTTTTTTACGCGGATTTCAGCGGGTTTCTCCACGCCCTCGACAGCAAGACCGGCAAACCCTTCTGGACGCACGACATGTTCGCGGCGATCTGGGGGTCCCCCATCGTGATCGACGGTAAGGTCTATCTTGGCGACGAGGACGGCGACGTCACGGTGCTCGCCGCCGATCGCACGATGAAGCTCATCGCGGAGAGCAACCTGGGCAGCTCCGTGTATTCCACACCGGTTCCGGCCAATGGCGCCCTGTTCATCGTGAATCGCAACCAACTCTTCGCCTTGACGGAAGGCGCGACGGGTACCGCCAGTGCCAAGTAGGCGCTTCACGATCGCCGCGACGTCTGTCGCGGCGATGCTGGCCGCTGCGCCAGCACGGGCGCAGAATTGGCCGGCCTTCCGCGGACCCGACGGTGGTGGCGCAGAAGTCGGGCATCGCGTCGGCGACGGACGTCGGCCCGCACTCCTGGCGCCTGCTCGCCCTCGACAGGGACTCCGGACAGATCCTGGGGGATCGCGAGGCGCACAAAGGTGTGCCGCGGATGAAGCGGCACGTCAAAGCGAGCCACGCCTCCGCGACCCCGGCGACCGACGGACGATACATAGTGGCGCTCCTCGGATCGGAAGGACTCTTTTGCTTCGACATGAACGGCACGCTGAAGTGGCGCCAGGACCTCGGCGTGATGGACGTCGGACTCGTGGACGATCCCTCGATGCAGTGGGGACCGGCGAGCTCGCCCGTCATCCATCAGAACCTCGTGATCGTGCAGAACGATCGTCACAAGGAATCGTTTCTCGCCGCGTACGACATCGTCACCGGCAAAGAGGCGTGGCGGACCACGCATGACGAGTACCCGTCATGGGCAACGCTGGCCGTCGTGAAGACGGCGACACGCACCGAGATTGTCACGAACGCCGGAAAACACATCCGCGGGTTCGACGCGAAGACGGGCCAGGAGCTGTGGCGCCTTTCGGACAACAACACCCAGGTCAAAGTGCCCACGCCCGTGATCGCGGGCGACCTGGTCATCGTCACCGGCGGATACCCGCCGGGCGGGCGTCCGATCTATGCAATCCGCCCCGGAGGCTCCGGTGATGTTGGCGCCACTCACATTGCGTGGAAACGGACCGTGGGGCACCGGACACGGGCACTCCGCTGCTCTATCGCGGCATCCTCTATGTACGCACCGACAACGGTGTGCTGAGCGCGTACGACCCGAAGACCGGCGAGCGTATCTATCAGCAGCGCGTCAGCCCGGCCGCCGGCGGCTTCAGCGCCTCCCCGGTCGCTGCTGGCGGAAATCTCTACCTAACAAGCGAGGACGGCGACATCTTCGTCGTCAAAGCAGGGCGCGTGTTCGAGCTGGTCGGAACGAATCGCATGGGCGAGATCCTGATGGCGACGCCCGCACTGTCAGGGAACATGGTCATCGTGAGGACCCGAACCCAGGTGATCGGTATTCGGGGCTGACGGAGGGGAACGGAGTGCGCTTCATAGAAGACACGGAGAACACGGAGGCATTCTTCAGGAGATCTTCTCTTGACATAAAACCCCCGTGCCCTCCGTGCCTCCGTGGTTGGATCTTCTCCGTGCTCTCCGCCCTCTCCGTTCTCTCCGTCCTCTCCTTGCCACTCACCGCGCAGGCTCCGGCTGACCGCTGGCCGCAGTTTCGCGGCTCGGCACCCCTGATGGGAACCTCGGACGCGACGCTGCCTGCGGCGCTGAAGGTGCAGTGGACCTACGAAGCGGGAGATGCCATCGAGTCGTCTGCCGCGATCGCGGACGGGACGGTGTTCGTCGGATCCCAGACGGGTGAGCTGCACGCGGTCGCGTTGGCGGACGGTTCGCTGAAGTGGAAGTACAAGGCGTCGGCCGATGGCATCGGCGAGTCGTCTCCGGCCGTTGCCGGCGGGCTCGTCTACATCGGCGATCTGTCCGGCGTGCTTCACGCGGTGGATGCGG